>NZ_JBHVWF010000030.1:0-70391 GCF_042882365.1 Streptomyces sp. NPDC058221
GTCCAACCCCCCCCCTACACTGACCTCGTCCCGGGGCGACGCCAGCCCCACCCGGCAGCCCGGGAGCCCCGTTCGGCGCCCCCAACAACGCGAAGGGGGGGGGGGCTGTGGGTACTCGTCCGGATTCACCCGGTCGGCGCATAGCAGATGCTGACGGGTGGTCGGTTCGCATTCGGGCAAGAGATGTAGACCGCTGCCCCTGGAAGCCTTCTGCGGCCTACTGTTGAGGGATGCGCCTGCGGAGCCCGGCCACCGGGCGTGCCGGGCGCCGTGGCACGGAACGGAACCATCAGGTGACATCGGCACCGCCGGCTGTGAGAGGGACGGAATGAAACCGACCGAGAACGCCGCACCGGTGTCGCGGCTGCAGGGTTTCGCCGGACTCACGCCCAAAGTGGGTGCCGTCGTCGTGGCCCTCGCCACCGTCCAGCTCGCCACCGGTTTCTACCGGACCGTGAGCGGCGGGCACGCCCTCTTCCCGGACGGCAGGGCCGGCTGGTCGCTCGCCGTGCTCACCGGGATCGTCGTCGGTCATCTGGTCGCGCTCGGCCGCGACCGCTGGTGGGGCGGCACCGGCTCAGGGGCCGCGCTCACGCTCGCCGTGCTGCTGCTCTACGGCTGGGTGCCCGCGGGCCTGGTCAGCCTGGTCGTGGTCGTGCTCGTCGGGATGGCCCGCAGACACCGCTGGTGGCAGGGGCTGCTGCACGGGGCGGTGGACATCCTGGGAGTGGGCGCGGCGGCGCTGGTGATGGCCGCGTTCGGTGAGGTGCAGACCGTCGAGTCGCCGTGGCAGCCACTCGACTGGGGCATCGACGCCGTCCCGGAAGTCCTCCTTGCGGCCTCCACCTATCTGCTCGTCACCCGGGTCCTGCTGTGGTACGCCCGGTCTCCGCAGGGCGGCGGGCTGCCGACCGCCGCCCGCACCGCCCTGCTCCGGCAGGGCCTCGTCGCGGTCGCCCTGCTCGGCATCGCGCCGCTGATCTGCGTCGTCGCCATGGCCATGCCCGTACTGCTGCCGCTCTTCGCGGTCCCGCTGATCGCGCTGGACTCCACGCTCTGGATCGCCCGTGCCAGGGCCGAGGAACAGCTGCGGGATCCGCTGACCGGGCTGCCGAACCGGCAGTGGCTGCTGGAACGCACCTGGACGGCCCTGGAGGAGGCCGAGGGCCTCGGTACCCGGGTCGGCCTGGTCCTGATCGACCTCGACCGCTTCCGGGCGGTCAACGACACGCTCGGCCATCTGGCCGGGGACCGGCTGCTGCTGCAGATAGCGGAACGGCTGCGCCTTGCCCTGCCGCGCGGGGCGGAGGCCGCCAGGCTCGGCGGCGACGAGTTCGCCGTGCTGCTGCCGGCCGCGGACTCCACCACCAGCGTCCAGCGGGTCGCCCGCCATCTGGTCGCGGGGCTCTCCTCCCCGCTGGACCTGGACGGGCTCACCCTGGTGCTGGAGGCCAGCGCCGGCGTCGCCGTCCACCCCGACCACGCACTGGACGCGGAGGGGCTGCTGCGGCGGGCGGACGTGGCGATGTACCAGGCCAAGCGCGACCGCACGGGCGTCGAGGTGTACGAGTCCAAGCGCGACAGCAACACCCCGGACCGGCTCGGGCTGCTCGGTGATCTGCGGCGCGCGCTGGACGCCGGAGAGGTGGAGCTCCACTACCAGCCGAAAGTCCGCTTCGACGGCCAGGTGGCCGGTCTGGAGGCACTGGTCCGCTGGGTGCACCCCGAGCGGGGACGGGTCCCTCCGGACGAGTTCATCGCCATCGCCGAGTCGTCCGGGCTGATGCCGCATCTCACCGAGTACGTGCTGGAGACGGCCCTGGCGCAGGTAGCCAGGTGGCGGGCGCAGGGGCTGTTCGTCCCGGTCGCGGTCAACGTCTCCCCGCGCGATGTGCACACCCCGGGGTTCGCGGGAAGCGTCGCGGCCCGGCTGGCCCGGCACGGCGTCCCGGCCGGCGCGCTCCAGCTGGAGATAACGGAGCACGTGCTGCTGGAGGACCCGCAACGGGCCGCGGACACCCTGGCCGGGCTGACCGGCCACGGCGTGAAGATGTCCCTGGACGACTTCGGTACGGGGTACTCCTCGCTCGTCCACCTGCGCCGGCTCCCGGTCAGCGAGCTCAAGATCGACCGGTCCTTCGTGGCCCGCCTCGCCATCGACCACGAGGACGCGGAGATCGTCCGCTGCACGATCGACCTGGCTCATTCGCTCGGTCTGCTGGTGGTGGCCGAGGGTGTCGAGGACGACGAGACCTGGGAGCGGCTGCGGGATCTGCGCTGCGACGCGGTGCAGGGGTGGCTGGTGGCGGCCGCGATGCCGCCGCAGGAGACGACCGCGTGGCTGCGGGCGCGGGGCGAGCACGGCTGGCGGCGGCCGGCG
Source organism: Streptomyces sp. NPDC058221 (assembly GCF_042882365.1). Taxonomy (NCBI): domain Bacteria; kingdom Bacillati; phylum Actinomycetota; class Actinomycetes; order Kitasatosporales; family Streptomycetaceae; genus Streptomyces; species Streptomyces sp. NPDC058221. Next base: position 2,381 of record NZ_JBHVWF010000030.1, read on the forward strand.
GAGCTGGCCGCGGCTGCGGCTGCCGCCGCGGCTTCGGCGAGTGCCCCCGCTGCCGCGACGCCCGAGCTGGAGCAGCGGCCCTCCGGGCGGACGGTCGACTCGCGGCCCGCGGCGACGTAGCGCGGGGACGCGGGGCCGGGGGCCGCGGTGGGGTGACCGGAGGCGCCCGGTGGCCGCTTTGTCCTCAATCGCCGGACGGGCTCGATTTCGGTGCCGCCCGGTATCGGTCCCGGTGGGACGGGGCTGATCCCGCCTTGCTGAGCAGGCGTTCCCCGGGTGGCCATGGCTGGTGCGGGGGACACCATAGGATTGGGCCAAAACCACACACCAACCCCTGAGGATCGCTGCATGCCTGGCATCACGCGCGAGGAGGTCGCCCACCTCGCCCGGCTGGCGCGTCTGGAGCTGAAGGGCGAAGAGCTCGATCACTTCGCCGGTCAGCTCGACGACATCATCGGCGCGGTCGCCCGCGTCTCCGAGGTCGCCGACCAAGACGTACCGCCGACCTCCCATCCGCTGCCGCTGACCAACGTCATGCGGGCGGACGAGGTCCGTCCCTCGCTCACCCCCGCGCAGGCGCTCTCCGGCGCCCCGGCCCAGGAGCAGCAGCGTTTCAAGGTGCCGCAGATCCTGGGGGAGGACTAAAAAGCCATGACGGACATCAGCACCATCATCAAGCTCACCGCCGCCGAGACCGCCGCGAAGATCGCTTCCGGAGAGCTCACGGCCGTCGAGGTCACCGAGGCCCACCTGGCCCGGATCGAGGCCGTCGACGAGAAGGTCCACGCCTTCCTGCACGTCGACCGCGAAGGCGCGCTCGCGCAGGCCCGGGCCGTCGACGCGAAGAGGGACGCGGGCGAGAAGCTCGGCCCGCTGGCCGGCGTCCCGCTCGCGCTCAAGGACATCTTCACCACGCAGGACATGCCGACGACCGTCGGCTCGAAGATCCTCGAGGGCTGGGTCCCGCCGTACGACGCGACCGTCACCAAGCGGCTGAAGGCCGCCGACGTCGTCATCCTCGGCAAGACCAACATGGACGAGTTCGCCATGGGGTCCTCCACCGAGAACAGCGCCTACGGCCCGACCGGCAACCCGTGGGACCTCACCCGCATCCCGGGCGGCTCCGGCGGCGGCTCCTCGGCCGCGCTCGCCTCCTTCGAGGCCCCGCTCGCCATCGGCACGGACACCGGCGGCTCGATCCGCCAGCCCGCCGCCGTCACCGGCACCGTCGGCGTCAAGCCCACCTACGGCGGCGTCTCCCGTTACGGCATGGTGGCGTTCTCCTCCTCGCTCGACCAGGGCGGGCCCTGCGCCCGTACGGTTCTGGACGCGGCGCTGCTGCACGAGGCCATCGCCGGACACGACCCGCTCGACTCGACGTCCATCGACGCCCCGGTCCCGCCGGTCGTCGAGGCGGCGCGCAACGGGTCCGTCCAGGGCATGCGCGTCGGCGTCGTCAAGCAGTTCTCCGGCGAGGGCTACCAGGCAGGTGTCGTCCAGCGCTTCAACGAGTCGGTCGAGCTGCTGAAGTCGCTCGGCGCCACGGTCGTCGAGCTGGACTGCCCGTCCTTCGACCTCGCCCTTTCGGCGTACTACCTCATCGCGCCGTCCGAGTGCTCCTCGAACCTCGCCCGCTTCGACGCCATGCGCTACGGCCTGCGGGTCGGCGACGACGGCACGAAGTCCGCCGAGGACGTCACCGCGCTCACCCGCGAGGCCGGCTTCGGCGACGAGGTCAAGCGCCGCATCATCCTCGGTACGTACGCGCTGAGCTCCGGCTACTACGACGCGTACTACGGCTCGGCGCAGAAGGTCCGCACCCTGATCACGCGGGACTTCGAGAAGGCCTTCGGAGAAGGCGGCGTCGATGTGATCGTCTCCCCGACGACGCCCACCACCGCCTTCCCGATCGGCGAGCGCGCCGACGACCCGATGGCGATGTACCTCGCGGACCTGTGCACCATCCCGACCAACCTGGCCGGCAACGCCGCCATGTCGCTTCCCTGCGGACTGGCGCCGGAGGACGGCCTGCCGGTCGGGCTGCAGATCATCGCCCCCGCCATGAAGGACGACCGGCTGTACAAGGTCGGAGCCGCCGTCGAGGCCGCATTCGTGGAAAAGTGGGGACACCCGCTGCTTGAGGAGGCTCCGTCACTGTGAGTGCAATGGCAAAGAAGGCCAAGAACTTCAAGAAGTCCAAGACCGGCGCGTACGTGTCCATGGGTACCACCGCCTTCGGTGCGCTGAGCGTGTTCAAGCAGGTGAAGATGGCCCGCCAGGACAACGACACTCTGCGTCTGATCGACGCCGCCGTATCCGCCGCCGCCATCGTCACCGGCCTCGCGATCCTCTATCGCGAACTGAAGCGTCTCGGCGACGACGACGTCCTGCTGGGCTGAGAGGGAAAGTTTTCACCGTGACTGCTGTCATTGACCTGGAGTCGTACGAGGACGCCCTCGCGACGTACGACCCCGTCATGGGCCTTGAGGTCCATGTGGAGCTCGGCACCAAGACCAAGATGTTCTGCGGCTGCTCCACCGAGCTCAAGCAGGACGCCAACTCCCAGACCTGCCCGGTCTGTCTCGGACTGCCCGGCGCGCTGCCGGTCGTCAACGAGATCGGCGTCGAGTCCGCCATCAAGATCGGTCTCGCGCTGAACTGCGAGATCGCCGAGTGGTGCCGCTTCGCCCGGAAGAACTACTTCTATCCGGACATGCCGAAGAACTTCCAGACCTCCCAGTACGACGAGCCGATCGCCTTCGACGGCTATCTGGACGTCCAGCTGGAGGACGGGGAGATCTTCCGGGTGCAGATCGAGCGCGCCCACATGGAGGAGGACACCGGCAAGTCGACCCACGTCGGCGGTGCCACCGGCCGTATCCACGGCGCGTCCCACTCGCTGCTCGACTACAACCGCGCGGGCATCCCGCTCATCGAGATCGTCACCAAGCCGATCGAGGGAGCGGGCGCCCGGGCCCCCGAGGTCGCCAAGGCGTACGTCGCCGAGCTGCGCGAGCTCATCAAGGCGCTCGGCGTCTCGGAGGCCCGGATGGAAATGGGCCAGATGCGCTGCGACGTCAACCTGTCGCTGCGCCCGCACGGCCGGGAGAAGTTCGGCACCCGTTCCGAGACGAAGAACGTGAACTCGCTGCGTTCCGTCGAGCGGGCCGCCCGCTTCGAGATCCAGCGCCACGCCGCGGTGCTGAACTCCGGCGGCACGATCGTGCAGGAGACCCGGCACTTCCACGAGGAGGACGGCTCCACCACGGCCGGCCGCATCAAGGACAACGCCGAGGACTACCGCTACTTCCCGGAGCCCGACCTGGTACCGGTCGCCCCGGCCCGCACCTGGGTCGAGGAACTGCGGGGCGGCCTCCCCGAGCTGCCGCGGCTGCGCCGCGCCCGGCTCAAGGAGGAGTGGGGCGTCAACGAGCACGACATGCAGTCCATCCTCAACGCGGGCGCGGTCGACCTGATCGTCGCCACGACCGAGGCGGGCGCGCCCTCGGACCAGGCCCGCAAGTGGTGGATGGGCGAGCTGGCCCGTAACGCCAACGAGACGGGCCGGGGCCTGGACGAGCTGGGCGTCACCCCCGCGCAGGTCGCCAGGGTCGCCGAGCTCGTCGCCTCGGGCGACCTCAACGACAAGCTGGCCCGTCAGGTCCTGGAGGGTGTTCTCGCGGGCGAGGGCGACCCGGACACCGTCGTCGAGAAGCGCGGCCTGAAGGTCGTCTCCGACGAGGGTGCGCTGTCCACGGCCGTCGACGAGGCCATCGCGGGCAACGCCGCCATCGCGGACAAGATCCGTGGCGGCAAGGTCGCCGCAGCCGGCGCGCTCGTCGGCGCCGTCATGAAGGCCACCCGCGGCCAGGCGGACGCGGCGCGGGTGCGTGAGCTGATCCTGGAGAAGCTCGGCGTCGAGGGCTGAGCCCGTCCCTCCCGTACGTCCTCAGGGGGGCGGTGCATCCGGTGCCACCGGGTGTGCCGCCCCCTTTTCACCGCTCCGGAGAGCCCACTGAACGCCGTCACCGCCGAGATCGTCTCCGTCGCTCTCCTGCTGGGGGTGCTGGCGTTCGCCGTCGTACGCCCCCGGGGTCTGCCCGAGGCGACCGTCGCCGTACCCGCCGCGGTACTGGTGATCGCGGTCGGCGCCGTCTCCTGGCCCCAGGCCCGGTCCCAGGTGAGCAGCCTGCTGCCGGTCGTCGGCTTCCTCGCCGCGATCCTGGTGCTGGCGCAGCTCTGCGCCGACGAGGGGCTCTTCACCGCCGCGGGCGACCTGGTCGCCCGCCTCTGCGGCGGGCGGACCGGTCCGCTGCTGGGTGGCGTCTTCGTCGTCGCCTCCGTGATCACGGCGGTGCTCAGTCTGGATGCCACCGTGGTCCTGCTGACGCCCGTCGTCCTCGCGACCGCGGCCCGCGTCGGAGCCCGGCCCCGCCCATACGTGTACGCGTGCGCGCACCTCGCCAACTCCGCGTCGCTGCTGCTGCCCGTATCGAATCTGACGAACCTGCTGGCGTTCACGGCCAGCGGCCTCTCCTTCACCCGCTTCGCCGCGCTGATGACGCTCCCCTGGCTGGCGGCGATCGCCGTCGAGTACGTGGCCTTCCGCCGGTTCTTCGCGGCCGATCTGGCGGCGGCCGGAGCGCACCCGCCGAAACCGGACGACGACCGGCCCGGCTTCCCCGTCTTCACCCTGGTCGTCCTGGTGCTGACCCTGTGCGGATTCGTCGTGACCTCGTTCGCGGGCGCGGAGCCGCTGTGGGCGGCGCTGGCGGGCGCCGCCGTACTGGCCGTCCGGGCGCTGGCGAAACGGGAGACCACGGTGAAGGGGCTGGCACACTCCGCCAACGTGCCGTTCTGTCTGTTCGTCCTCGCTCTGGGCGTCGTCGTCAAGGCGGTCGTCGACCACGGCCTGGGCGCCGGCATCGACCGGCTCCTCCCGGGCGGCTCCTCGCTGCCGGCGCTGCTGGCGGTGGCCGTGGTGGCGGCCGTGCTCGCCAACCTGATCAACAACCTGCCGGCGATCCTCGCCCTGCTCCCGGTCGTCGCGGCGGCCGGCCCGGGGCCGCTGCTGGCAGCGCTGATCGGGGTGAACCTCGGGCCGAACCTCACATACGTCGGTTCGCTCGCCACCCTGCTGTGGCGCCGCATCCTGCACAAGCACGACGCGGCGCCGGAGCTCGGCCACTTCACCAGACTCGGGCTGCTGACCGTACCGGCGACGCTGGCGGTGTCGACGGTCGCGCTCTGGGGGGCGCTGCGGGTGATCGGGGTCTGACCGGGAGGCCGTCGGACCCGGCTCCGCCCGGGGCACCCGCCCTCCGTGCCACCGCCGTACGGCCGAGGCGATGTCGCTCATATGAGGATCCATCCCCTGTGAGTAAGGCCACGAATCGGGCAAATAATCACAGTTGGCTGTCAGAGTGACGGTTCTCAAGGTCATGCGTTCTCTTGCGGACGGTTCTGTCGAGCCGTCGCAGAGACCACGAACCCGCAGGGAGTACGTCCCTTGGCAGCCATCGCCCGCTGGTGCATCGCGCACCGCCTCGTCGCCGTCCTCATCTGGCTGCTCGCCCTCGGCGGCACGGCCGCCGCCGCGGCGTTCGCGGGGAGCGCGTACACCAACGACTACGAGGCGCCGGGCACCGAATCCGGCAAGGCCGCCGCGCTGTTGAAGAGCGGCTTCACGGATCTCGGCGGTGACACCGACACCATCGTCTGGCACACCGACGACTCCACCGTGCGGGCGGCCGATGTCGAACAGCGGATGACCAGGACCCTGCACGCGGTCGAACGGCTGCCGGGTGTCGGCGCGGTCGAGGGGCCCTACACCCAGGCGGGCGCCGGACAGATCAGCGCGGACGCCCGGACCGCCTACGCCACGGTCACCTTCGACCGGCAGGCCGACGACGTACCGGCGGAACAGGCCGAGGCGGTCGTCCGTACCGCGAAGGCCGCCGCGGGTGAACACCTGCGGGTCGAGCTCGGCGGCTCGGCCGTCGCCCTCACCGAGGCACCCGGCGCACACCTCAGCGAGGCCGTCGGCGTCGTCGTCGCAGCCGGCGTGCTCTTCCTCGCCTTCGGCTCACTCGCCGCCAGCATGCTGCCCATCGCCACCGCCCTGGTCTCCGTCGGAACGGCCTACGCGGGCATCGTGCTGCTCGGACACGTGATGACCGTCGCCGACTTCGCCCCGATGCTCGGCATGCTCGTCGGGCTCGGGGTCGGCATCGACTACGCCCTGTTCATCGTCACCCGGCACCGCCGAGGGCTGCGGCGCGGCATGTCCGTCCCCGAGGCGGCGCAGCACGCGGTCGCCACCACGGGACGGGCGGTCGTCTTCGCCGGGGCCACCGTCTGCGTCGCCCTGCTGGGCATGCTGATCCTGCGGCTGAGCTTCCTCAACGGTGTCGCGGTCGCCGCCTCGCTCACCGTCCTGCTGACCGTCGTGGCCTCCGTGACCCTGCTGCCGGCCCTGCTGTCCCTCATCGGTCTGCGGGCGCTGGGCGGGCGCGAGCGCAGACAACTGGCCGCGCACGGCCCGCAGCCGGCCCTGCCCACCGGGTTCGCCGCCCGCTGGTCCGCCTTCGTCGAGCGGCACCCCAAGCTGCTCGGCGCAGTCGCGGCGGCGGTGATGCTGGTCCTGGCCGTGCCCACCTTCTCGCTCCACCTGGGCAGCTCGGACCAGGGGAACAACGCGAAGTCCACCACCACCCGGCAGGCGTACGACCTGCTGGGACACGGATTCGGCCCCGGCGTCAACGGACCGCTGACCATCGCCGCACAGCTCGACGGCGCCGACGACCGGCTGGCGATGGACGCGCTGCCCGCGACGCTGCGCACCACCGACGGCGTCGCCTGGGCCTACCCGGTCGCGTACAACTCCAGCGGCGACACCGCGTACGTCACCGTCGTCCCGGACTCGGCGCCGCAGTCCCAGCGGACCAGTGAGCTCGTCGACCGGCTGCGCGCGGACGTCCTGCCGAGGGCGGCCGACAACACCTCGCTCCGGACACATGTGGGCGGCGTGACGGCCAGCTACGACGACTTCGCGCAGATCATCATCGGCAAACTCCCGCTCTTCGTCGGCGTCGTCATAGGGCTCGGCTGTCTGCTCCTGCTGATGGCCTTCCGCTCGGTCGGCATCCCGCTCAAGGCGGCGGCGATGAACGTGGCGGCGGTCGCCTCCTCCTTCGGCGTGGTCGTCGCGGTCTTCCAGTGGGGGTGGGGGAGCGACCTGCTGGGACTCGGCAGCGCAGGCCCCATCGAACCGTTCCTGCCGGTGATCATGGTTTCCGTGCTCTTCGGCCTCTCCATGGACTACCAGGTGTTCCTGGTCGGCCGGATGTACGAGGAGTGGCTGGAGACCGGCGACAACCGGCGGGCGGTCCGGGTCGGCCTCGCCGAGACCGGCCGGGTGATCAACTCGGCTGCGGTGATCATGATTTCGGTCTTCCTCGCCTTCGTGCTCAGTGGCGACCGGGTCATCGCGATGTTCGGTATCGCGCTCGCGGCGGCCGTCGCCCTGGACGCCTTCGTCCTGCGTACGCTGCTGGTGCCCGCACTGATGCATCTGCTGGGCGGGGCGAACTGGTGGCTGCCGGGCTGGCTGGACCGCAGACTGCCGCGGCTCAGCATCGAACCCCCCGGCTGCCGGGCACCGCACGCGAGGATCCCCGGGGCGGGCGCGAGCAAGGACCAGGAATCCGTACCGGCCGCGCAACGCGTCCACTGACGAGCGCGGACCGTGATGTGGGACGCGACAGCTCTGAGCCGCGGTGGGAGACGCGACAGTTCCGAGCCGCGGTGGGAGACGCGACAGCGTGGAGCCGCGGTGTGAGACATGACTCGGTGATCCGGTCCCGGCCGGTCCGGAAAGGCGCGCCCGGCAGGGCTGAGCCGGGCCGGGGGAGCGGGGCCTTGCCCGGCGTTAAGAAGGTTCTCATCCGGGCCCCCTAGCGTGCGGCAGATGAACTCCTCCACTCCCACTACTCCCACAGCTCCCGTCGCCGAGGGCGACGGAGAGGACACGACGGCGAAGGCCGTCACCGACACCGCCGGGACGAAGGACGCGGCGGAGCGCAACGACAAGACGGCCACCGGCCGGGACGCGGCCACGCCCGCGGCGGACGCGGACACCGACGCGGACCTGGACCCGGCGGAGCAGGACCTCGATTCCGACCTGGCCGACGAGTCCGACCGGCAGTCCGCGGGTCTCGGCACCGCCGCAGCGGCCGTCGTCTCCGTGGGCCTGGGCATCGTCGGGCTCTCCGGCGCCTGGAGCGGCCGGGTCGCAGCGGAGCGCGAGACGCTGATCGGACAGATCAAGACCTCCTCCGGCGGCTCCGCTGCGCAGCAGATCTCCGAGATCTACGGCGACGCCTGGCACTCCACCGCACTGGTCAACGGCATCTTCGGGCTGGTCGCGCTGCTGGTCGGCGTCTACGTGCTGGTCCGGCCCGCGTTCGGCACCCCCTCCGTCCACCCGCAGGCCGGCTGGGTCCGCGCGGTGGCCAAGGGCGGAATCGCGCTCGGTGTGCTCGGCGTGCTGATCTCCCTGGGCATGTACTTCGACCTCATCGTCGCCCTGCCCACAGCGGCCGCGCCGGCGGCGGGAAGCTGACTCCGGGCAGGTGACTCCGGGCAGGCAACCCGCCTCCCGTACGGCGGCTGCCGGCGCGGCCTAAGGCATCTGCGGTCATGCGCACCGCACTTGTGCGGTGGCGTAGGCACCCGCCTAAGGCCCCGGCCCGTCGAAGATGCGGAACTCGCCCGATGCGGCGGCACCCCCTGGGGGACGAAAGTGGTGGCACGGCAGACGAACTGCCGCCACCGGGCCCGAAAGGCCCTCGTCACCAGGGGGAATCGCATGTACGCGCTGGAACTCCACAAGATCGTGCAGGCCGACCTGATCCGCCGCGCCGACAACGAGCGGCTCCTCCGGGAGGCACGTCGAGCCCGCCGCGCCGCCCGCGGTACGGCACGCGAGGACCGCGAGAGGAAGGTGAGCGCGGACGGGGGCCGGGAACGCTTCGCGCACGCCGCGTAGGGCCGAAAGGCAGTGTCTGTCCGGCTTCCGGGATCCGCGTTGTCGGACCCGTGTGCGATGCTCGGCGACGTGGAGACCAGGTCAGTCAGTCCCGTGTTCGTCGGCCGTGCAGGTGAACTCACCTCGCTCACCGATGCGCTCGCCCGTGCCACCGAGAAAGCCGCCGGCCCGGCCGGCGGCTCCGGCGGAGAACCGCAGGCGCTGCTCATCGGTGGCGAGGCGGGTGTCGGCAAGACCCGGCTGGTCGAGGAGTTCCTCGCGGTGGCCGCCCGCCGCGAGGCCGTCGTCGCCGTCGGCGGCTGCGTGGAGATCGGTGCCGACGGCCTGCCGTACGCACCCTTCTCCACGGCGCTGCGCGCCCTGCGCCGCGCGCTGCCCGACGAGATGGCCGCGGCCTGCGCGGGACAGGAGAGCGAGCTGGCCCGGCTGCTTCCCGAACTCGGCGAGCCGGGACGGGACTCGGCCGACGAGCACGGCACCGCCCGACTCTTCGAGCTCACCGTCAGGCTGCTGGAGCGCATCTCCGCGGAGCGCGCGGTCGTGCTCGTCCTGGAGGACCTGCACTGGGCCGACGCCTCCACCCGGCACCTCCTCGCCTATCTGTTCCGTACGCTGCGCAGCGGCCGCCTCGTCGTGGTCTGCACCTACCGCGCCGACGACATCCACCGCCGCCACCCGCTGCGCCCGCTCCTCGCCGAACTGGACCGGCTGCGGACCGTCCGCCGTATCGAGCTCGCCCGCTTCAACCGGTCCGAGGTCCGCCGTCAGCTCGCCGGAATCCTCGCCGACACCCCCGAACCGGCCCTGGTGGACGAGATATTCGAGCGCTCCGACGGCAACGCCTTCTTCGTCGAGGAGCTCGCCTGCAGTCTGGAGTGCGGTGACGGGGCAGGAGTACCCGACTCACTGCGCGACCTCCTCCTCGTGCGGGTGGAGGCGCTCACCGACGACGCCCAGCGGGTTGCCAGGATCGTCGCCGAAGGCGGCTCCGCCGTCGAGTACGAACTGCTGGCCGCCGTCGCCGGTCTCACCGAGGACGACCTCATCGAAGCCCTGCGGGGAGCGGTCGGCGCCAATCTGCTGCTCACCACCCCGGAGGGCAACGGCTACCGCTTCCGGCACTCCCTGGTCCGTGAGGCCGTCAGCGACGACCTGCTGCCGGGCGAACGCTCCCGGCTCAACCGCCGGTACGCCGAGGCCCTGGAGGCCGACCCCACCCTCGTCCGCGACGGGGAACGCGCCACCCGCCTGGCCAGCTACTGGTACGGCGCGCACGATGCCGCCAAGGCCCTGCCCGCCGTGCTGAAGGCCTCGGTCGAAGCACGTCACCGCCATGCCTTCGCCGAGCAACTGCGGCTGCTGGAACGCGCGATGGAGCTGTGGGACGACGCTCCCGAGGCGATACGCAGCACGCTGCGCCCCATCGACTACGCCGAGGTCTACCCGGCATGCGGCCGCGACAGCGCCACCCCGCTGAGCTATCTCGACCTGATGGCCGAGGCCACCGTCGCCGCCCGCTTCGGCAGCGAACGCGAACGGGCCCTCGCCATCTGCAAGAGGGCCCTGCGCATCCTTCAGAGCGAGGACGACGCCCTGCGAGCCGCCTGGTTCTGGGTCCAGCGCTCCCGCCTGATCCAGGACCTCACCCGGGGTGACGGCTGGGAGGAGCTGGCCACCGCCGAGGAGCTGGTCCGCGGGCTGCCCCCGTCGGCCGTCCACGCGGACGTCCTGATGAGCGTGGCCGGCTGGGGGGCCCTGCACCGCCCCGGCGCCGACACCCTCGCCGCGGCCGACCGGGCCGTGGAATACGCCCGGCTGGTCGGCGACGAGTACATCGAACTGCACGCGCGCCTCACCCGGGGCTGGCTGACCGCCGACGCCGGAGACGCCGACGAGGGCATCGCCGAGATGTACGCCGTCCGCGACCGGGCCGACGAACTGTGCCTCGTCGGCATCATGGGCCGCGCCAACATCAACCTCCCCTCCACTCTCGAAGCGATGGGCCGCTCCCTGGAGGCCGTGGCCGCCGCCGACCACGGGATCGAGATCTGCCACAGCCACGGCATCGCCGACACGGAGGCCTGGGTCCGCACCAACCAGGCCATGTCCCTGTTCTCGCTCGGCCACTGGGACGAGGCCCTGACCACCACCGAGGCCGCCGCCCGCACGGCGCAGTCCCACAAGGCCCAGGGGCTGGTCGCCGCACGCCGCACCGACGTGGCGCTGGCGCGAGGTGACTTCAGCGAGGCCGAACGGCAACTCGCGTTGAACAAACGCAGCTTCGGGTCCCGGGACCCGCAGCCCCAGCACGTCATCAACGTGGTCCGCCACACCATCGCCCTCGCCGTGCAGCAGGGGCGCCTCGCCGAGGCCCGGGCGGCCTTCGAGGCCCAGGCGGAGGCGGGCTTCCCGACCGGCACCCAGCGCTACGCCCTGCCCCTGCTGCACGTCGTGGCCGCGGCCGAGGCCGATGCCCGGGGCCTGCCCGCCACCGAACCGGGCCGCCCGGCGAACCTCGCCCTGATCCGCAGCCACCTCAAGCGGCTGCCGATGGTCGTCCCCGTATGGGCGGCCTACGGACTGCTCGTCGATGCCGAACTGGCCCGGGCCGAAGGCCTTGACACCCCCGAGCACTGGGCCCTCGCCGCCCGGGCCTTCACCCCCCTGAACCGGCCGTACGAACTGGCCCAGATCCGCCACCACTGGGCCGAGGCACTGCTCGTGGCCTCCGGCGACCGGTCCACGGCCACCGCCCTGCTGCGTGAGGCGCACGGCGCTGCCCGTCGCCTCGGCGCGCGTCCGCTCACCGAGACCATCGAGCTGCTGGCGGGCCGCGCCCGCATCAGCCTTGCCTCCCCCGACGCGTCGCACGGCCCCGGTTCGGGCACGGGCTCCGGCCTCGGCTCAGGCTCCGGCGACGAGATCCTGGTGGCCGTCACCGTCCCGGACGGCGCCACCGACGAGCAGTCCGGCCGGGGCCACTCCGAGGAGCAGCTCCGTGCCGCTGCTGCCGCCGCGGTGGAGTCCTTCGGGCTGACCCGGCGCGAACAGGACGTGCACCGGCTCGTCGCCGCCGGCCACACGAACCGAAGGATCGCCGAGGAGCTGTACATCTCGCCCAAGACGGCGAGCGTGCACGTTTCCAACATCCTGGCCAAGCTCGGGGTGGCCAGCCGGGGCGAGGCCGCCGCGCTCGCCCACCGGCTGCGGCTCTACCGCACGCCGACGGGCTCCTAGGGTGCGTACGCCGAGGAATGGGACCTGCCCTGGTCGAGCGAAGCCGAGAGCCTGGGGAAGCACCTGACGCCGCGCGGCCGCCGCCCTCCGGGCGACGACGGCAGTTCGATGACGGGCCTCAGGGTCTTTGACCCTGGCCCCGGCCCTGCTCCGCGCCCTCGGGCGCATGGTCCTCGGAGGCTGCGTCCCCGAGGGCCGGATCCGCAGCGGCGACGTCCCCCGGGTCCGGGGCCGACGCGTCCTGGTCCGTGAGGTCCGGGGCCCCGGGGTCTTCGCCGCCGGTGTCCGGCCGGCGGACCACCACTTTGCCCGAGGTGAGGTCTATCGGGCCGCGCGCCGGGTCGCCGATGCCGAGATCGACCCGGCTCAGCTCCAGCCGGCGCTGCTCCTCCGCGGCGTGCTTCCGGCCGGGTGCGAAGAGTTCCTCGAAGAAGTTGAACACGGGCCGCGCACCCTTCCGCCTGCTGTAGCCGCTACCGCACCTCGACCACCAGGATCTTGTCGTCTCCCGGCTTCGGGGTGCCACGGGTATCCGTCTCGCTCGTGACGAGATAGAGCTTGTTGCCGCCCGCCGCCAGCACCGTGCGCAGACGGCCGTACTTCCCCTTCAGGAACGACTGCGGGGCCGCCAGAGGTTCCTTGTTCTCGTCACCGGACAGCGGAATCCGCCAGAGCCGCTCACCCCGTAGACCGGCCATCCAGATCGAGCCCTTGGCGAAGGCGATACCGCTCGGGGACGCCTCGGATGTCTTCCACTGTGCCACGGGGTCGACGAACCCCTTCTTGCCCGCCTTCCCCTCGACCTCCGGCCAGCCGTAGTTTCCGCCCGGCACGATCCGGTTCAGCTCGTCCCAGGTGTCCTGGCCGAATTCGGACGCCCACAGCTGCTTCCGGCTGTCCCAGGCCAGCCCCTGCACATTGCGGTGACCGTACGAATACACCACGGAGTCGGCCTGTGGATTACCGTGCAGCGGCTCGCCGTCCGGCGTCATCCGCAGGATCTTGCCGGCCAGCGACTTCTTGTCCTGCGCGAAGCCGTGATCCCCGGTCTCGCCCGTCCCCGCGTACAGCATGTGGTCCGGGCCGAAGGCGATCCGTCCGCCGTTGTGGATGGAGCCTTTCGGAATGCCCCGCAGAATCGTGTCGGGAGCGCCCAGCTGCTGTCCGGCTGTCGTCCCCTTCTCGTCGTAGAGCATCCGGGCGATGCGGTTGTCCGAGGCGGTCGTGAAGTACGCGTACACGAGATGGTCCGTGCCGAAGGCGGGGGAGACCGCGATACCCAGCAGTCCGCCCTCGCCGGCGGGAGCCACTCCCGGCACCGTGCCCAGCAGCGTCTTCTTCCCGCTCTTCGCGTCGACCCTGGTGATCGTCCCCTTGTCGCGCGAGGAAACCAGCAGATCACCGTCGGGCAGGGCCGCGAGGCCCCACGGCGAGTCCAGCCCCTCCGTGAGGGTCGACACCACCTTCGCGGAGCCCTTCGCCGGCGGCAGCTCGACCGCGGGGCGTGAGGCGGACGGCGAGGCCGTATTGCTCGGTCTGCCCTTGGGGGACCCGGCCGCTGAGCTCGCCCCCTGGCCCGCCGTACTCTGCGCCCCTTCCTCCGAGGAGCACCCCGCCGCGAGCACCAGGGCACCGCTCGCCAGCAGCGCCAGCGCCCCGCGCCGCACTCCCGCCCCCGTGACTCCGGCCGCCGTCCGCTGCCGCGCAACGCGACCGCTCCCGTGACGCGTCATGTGACGCCCCATCGGGTCCTGCCCAGATCCGAACACCGCACCGATCCCTTCGACGGCCGCCTGTCTACCGTTCATACACCGCGGCCCGGCCTCAGGTTCCCGATGACAGCCGACTTTCTCGATCAGCGGCCGGCGGGCAGTCACCCATGACCGGCCGCCGCGACCCCGCGCTCAGTCCCACGACTCCCGCGCCGGCGGCAGCCGGTCGATCTCCGCCAGGTCCTGTTCCGTCAGCGTCAGCCCTGCCGCCCCCGCGTTCTCCACCACCCACCGTTCCTGCTTGGTCCCCGGCACCGGAACCACCTGCGGTCCCTGCCGCAGCGCCCAGGCCAGTGCCACCTGCGCGGGCGTCGCCCCGTGCCGCTCGGCCACCCGCCGCAGTCCCACCACCACCGGCTGGTTCGCCGCCATCATCTCGGCGGTGAACCGGGGGTGCCTGGCCCGCAGGTCGTCCGGCTCGAAGCCCTGCCCAGGAGTGAGCGTGCCCGTCAGGAAGCCGTTGCCCAGCGGCATCGCCGCCAGGAACCCCACACCCCGCGCCGCACACCACGGAAGCAGCGACTCCAGTGCCTGGGGAGACCACACCGAGAGCTCCGCCTGCACCGCGCTCACCGGGAAGACCTGCTGTACCCGCTCCAGTTGCCGGATCGTTCCGTCATGCATCCGCGCACCCGGCCGGCGCGCGGCCCTCGCTCCCATCGCGCACAGTCCGAGCGCCCGGACCTTCCCCGCGGCCACCAGCTCGGCCATCGCGCCCCAGGTCTCCTCGACGGGCACCTCGGGGTCGGCCCGGTGCAGCTGGTACAGATCGATCACATCGGTCTGCAGCCGGCGCAGCGAGGCGTCGCAGGCCCGCCGTACGTAGCCCGGCCGCCCATTGGCCACGATGTGCTGATCGCCCACCAGCAGCCCGCACTTGGTGGAGACGAAGGCCTCCGCACGGCGCCCCTTCAGCGCCCGTCCCACCAGCAGTTCATTGGTGAACGGGCCGTACATGTCGGCCGTGTCGAGCAACTGGACGCCTGCGTCGAGCGCCGCGTGCACAGCGCGCAGGGCATGATCGCCACGCTGCTTCGAGGCGCTGTACGCCCAGCTCATGGGCATGCAGCCGAGACCGACCGCGCTCACGGCGAGCGCCGCCGCACCGAGACTCCTGCGCTCCAACTCCCCGAACCCTCCCTAGGACCTGTCCGGCGGATCAGGGCCGGGCAGGCCCTCGGCCCCGCCCGCCGGCACGCGACCGGGCTCCGTACCCCAAACTAACCTCTGCTCCCCTTGAGCCTTCGCATAGCCTCCTGACCATGACTTCCACCGTGAATCCCGCCACCGCCACCGATGTGTGGCTGCCCATTCCGGCCGATGAGATCGAAGGGCTTCCCGAGGGGTTCGACTACCACTTCTGGGACGGCGCGCAGGACTTCCCGGCCGACCCCGCCGACTGCGCCTTCTACGTCGTGCCGTACATGAAGGGCCCGGAGGTCGCGGTCCGGCCGCTCGCCGGGATGACCGCGGTGCGGGTCGTGCAGACCCTCTCGGCGGGCATCGACCACGTCGAGCCGGAGCTCGGCCGGCTGCCCGCCGGGGTGCGGCTGTGCAACGCCAAGGGGGTCCACGAGGCGTCCACCGCCGAGCTGACCCTCGCGCTGATCCTGGCCTCGCTGCGCGGCTTCCCCGGGTTCGTGCACGGCCAGGACAAGGAGGAGTGGCGCTCCGGGTTCTACCCGGCGCTCGCCGACAAGTCCGTGCTGATCGTGGGGTACGGATCGATCGGATCCGCCATCGAGGACCGGCTCGCGCCCTTCGAGTGCGCGCGGGTGGCGCGCGTCGCACGCTCCGCCCGGACCACCGCACGCGGGCCCGTACATACGCTCGACGATCTGCCCGCACTCTTGCCCGAGGCCGACATCGTCATCCTGTCCACTCCGCTGAACCCCTCCACACAAGGGCTGGTGGGCGCGGACTTCCTCGCGGCCATGCCGGACGGCGCACTGCTGGTGAACGTCGCCCGTGGCGGTGTCGTCGACACCAAGGCGCTGCTGTCCGAACTCGAGTCCGGCCGGCTGCACGCCGCACTCGATGTCACCGACCCGGAACCGCTCCCTTCCGGCCATTCCCTCTGGCATGCTCCGAACGTCCTGATCACTCCCCATGTGGGCGGCAGCACCTCGGCGTTCCGGCCACGCGCCAGGCGTCTGATCGCCGGACAGGTCAGCCGTTTCGCCGCGGGGGAACCGGTCCGCAACGTCGTGCGCACCACCGGCTGAACACGCTGCGGGCACGTTCTGCAGCGCTCGGTGGCGACAACTGCCCAGGTCGTCACGGAGAGTAGAGGAACTATGTCCCTGTGTGACGAGTCTGGTGTATCGTCCCGAAAGGGAGGCTGCGCCGTGGAAGGGACGGCGCCGGGGAGGAAGCCACACGCGAGGGGGCGACGGGCGATGTACGGCCGATGGGTGAACGATCCGACACGGCGGGGCGGCCGAAAGCGGTCGGCGATGCGGCCGGTGCGCCGGCGCCGCGGCCGTCCGGAAACCTCGGGGGCACCCCGGTGAGCGCGCCGGTGAGCACCCGCGCGGCGCTCCTCGCCCGGCGGCCGGCCGTCGGCAGGGCGCCCGCTCTGCTCCCGCAGCTCGTCCTCGGCTTCATCTGCGCCGGTTACGCGGTGGGCGCGGCCGTGGGCTGGAGGTCGACACAACTGGCCCTTTTCATGGGGGACTTCGGCCTCAGCGGCGCAGCCCTGGCCGCTGCCGTCTCCTGCTTCCTCTTCGCCCGCGCGGCGGACAACCGCTTCCGGCCGGCCTGGCTGCTGTTCTCGCTCTCCTCGCTGATGGCCGCCGGGGGCAACGCGGTCTGGGGCTGGTACGAGTTCGTCCGCGGGGTCCCGGTGCCCAACCCCTCCCTCGCCGACCTCTTCTACCTCTGTTTCGCGCCACCCGCCATCGTGGGGCTGCTGGTCCTCGCCAAGCGCCCCGTCACGCGGGCCGGCTGGGTCTGCCTGGCCCTCGACTCCTGGCTGATCGGGGGATCGCTCCTCACTCTCTCCTGGAGCCTCGCCCTCGCCCATACGGCACATCTGGCCGACGTCGAGGGGGCCAGTGTGGCCCGGGCCGCACTCTCGCTCGCCTACCCACTGCTCGACATCGTGCTGGTCTCCATGGTGCTCGCGCTGCACTTCCGGCGGTCCAGCGTCAACCGTGCCGCGGTGAACACGGCCATCGCCGCGCTCGCCCTGACCGTCCTGTGCGACGCCCTGTTCACCTCACCGCTGCTGCGCCAGACCTACCATTCCGGCCAGTTGCTCGACGCGGGCTGGTTCGCCGGTTCGCTGCTCCTCGCCTACGCCCCCTGGGGAGCCGGGCGAGAGGAGGACAACGCTGTCGAGCAGCGGTCCGCGCCGCGCACCACCAGCCGTCCCATCGCCGGTTCGCTGGCCGCGCTGACGCCGTATCTCGCCGCCGCCGTCTGCACCCTGGGCATCCTCTACAACGTCATCGAGGGCCGCAGGGTGGACCGCGTCGTGGTCTTCACCGGGTGCACGGTGGTGCTCGCGCTGGTCGTCCGGCAGGGCATCATGCTCGTCGACAACATCGCCCTCACCCAGGAACTGGCGCAGAAGGAGAACCACTTCCGCTCCCTGGTGCAAGGCTCCAGCGACGTCATCATGATCGCCGCCCCGACCGGCATACTGCGCTACGTCAGCCCCGCCGCCTCCGGTGTCTACGGGCGCGAGGCGGACGATCTCATCGGCGCGGAGCTCGCCTCGATCATCCACCCCGACGATCTGGGCCGGGTGGTGCACGAAGTGCGCCGGTTCCTGGCCGCTCCGCCGGGCGAGGAGCCCACCACCCGTATCGAGTGCCGTTTCAGGTCGGGCAGCGGTGAGTGGTTGAACGTCGAGTCGACCGTCAACCGCCACCAGGGCGGGCTGATCCTCAACAGCCGCGATGTCACCGAACGGGTCAGGCTCCAGGCCCAGTTGCAGCACAATGCGGAGCACGATCCGCTCACCGACCTGCCCAACCGGGCCCTGTTCACCGACCGGGTCCGGCAGACCCTCGCCGGCCGCAGGTCGGGCGACGCGGGCACGGCCGTGCTCTTCATCGACCTGGACGGCTTCAAGGCGGCCAACGACCGCCTCGGCCACCAGGCGGGCGACGAGCTTCTCATCCAGGCCGCCCGCCGCCTCCAGGACTCCGTCCGGGCGGGGGACACCGCAGCCAGGCTCGGCGGCGACGAGTTCGCCGCCCTCATCGTCGGCGACGGCAGCCGTGAGCAGACCGCCCGCGAGTACCAGGTCCACGAGATCGCGGACCGGCTGCGCCTCACGCTCTCCCAGCCCTACCGCATCGGCGCCGGCGAGGTCCGGGTCACCGCCTCCATCGGTGTCGCCTTCGCCGAGCCGGCCATCACCCCCAACGACCTCATGCGCAACGCGGACCTCGCCATGTACCGGGCCAAGGCGGGCGGCAAGGACCGCGTCGAGCTGTACGCGCCGCAGATGCAGGCCGAGGTGGTACGCCGTTCCGAGCTGGCGGCCAGACTGCGCACCGCGCTGCACGAGGGGGAGTTCGCGCTCCTCCACCAGCCCGTGGTGCATCTGACCAGCGGTACGGTCGCGGCCGTCGCCGCCCAGGCCCGCTGGCGCTCCGCTCAGGGGGTCCTGTTCACCCCCGCTGAATTCCTCCGGGTCGCCGAGGACAGCGACCGCACCGCAGAGCTGGGCCGCTGGCTCCTCGAAGAGGCCGTCGAGCAGGCCGCCGACCGCGCCCGTGCCGGACACCAGGTCTCCGTCGCCGTCCGGCTCTCCGCCCGCCGGCTGCTCGACAAGGGCATGCCGTTCGGCTCCGTCGAGGCGCTGCTCACCCGCTACGGGCTGCCGTCCGGAGCGCTGATGATCGAAGTCGCCGACAGCGACCCCCGGGTCCCCTTCGACGAGCTGGAACAGCGGCTGGTCGCCCTGCGCCGGCTCGGCGTGCGGATCGCGCTCGACGGCTTCGGCAGCGGCTACGCAGCGATCAACGCCCTGCGCCGGCTCCCCATCGACGTACTGAAACTGGACCGCGGGCTGGTCGAGGGAGTCGTCGAGTCCGCCCGGCTGCACAAGATCACCAGCGGGCTGCTGCGGATCGCGTGCGACCTCGGCATGCAGTCCGTGGCCGACGGCGTCGACGTACCGGAACAGGTCCTCGCTCTGCGCGCCATGGGCTGTACGCACGGCCAGGGCATGGCGTTCTCCGGGCCGCTGGACGAATACCGGCTCCGCCGCGCCCTGGTCCGCGGCCAGTTCCCGGTGCCCGGCAGTCCGGCCGTACAGCCGGTCCTGGCGGGCGGCTCCATCCCCCTGCTCACCGGCTCACATTCTGAGACGCCCGTCCCACCCACTTGACACGTCAAGTGCGTCGGAGAGAGGGTCAATGCCATGCGCACCCGAATTCTCGTACTTGGAAAGCGCGTCGGCTGAAGCAGAGTCCTTCGATGACACTCTGCAGACCGCACCGGCGCGCTCCCCTCGCTTGCCTCACGGCACGAGGGGTTTTTTGTTGCACCGGACCACGCAAAACGTCGTAAAACACTCGCAAAAACCCTCAGCTTCGAGAAGAGAATGCCGATGACCGAGCAGGCCACCGGGGCCCACCATCCCCAGCCGCGGGCCCGTACCGGCGGACCGTCCTCCGCCGCCGTTGAGCACCTCACGGGCGCGCAGTCCCTCATCCGTTCTCTCGAGGAAGTCGGGGCCGACACGGTATTCGGCATCCCCGGCGGCTGCATCCTTCCGGCGTACGACCCGATGATGGACTCCACCCGGGTCCGTCACGTCCTGGTCCGCCACGAGCAGGGTGCGGGCCACGCGGCCACCGGCTATGCGCAGGCCACCGGCAAGGTCGGCGTCTGCATGGCGACCAGTGGTCCCGGCGCGACCAACCTCGTCACCCCGATCGGTGACGCGCACATGGACTCCGTGCCGCTGGTCGCGATCACCGGCCAGGTGGCCTCGAAGGCCATCGGTACGGATGCCTTCCAGGAAGCCGACATCTGCGGCATCACGATGCCGATCACGAAGCACAACTTCCTGGTGACCCGCGCCGAGGACATCGCGCACACGGTCGCGGAGGCCTTCCACATCGCCTCCACCGGCCGCCCGGGACCGGTGCTCATCGACATCGCCAAGGACGCCCTCCAGTCGAAGACCACGTTCTCCTGGCCGCCGCAGATGGACCTGCCCGGCTACCGCCCGGTGACCAAGCCGCACGCCAAGCAGATCCGTGAGGCCGCCAAGCTCATCACCCAGGCCAAGCGCCCGGTGCTGTACGTGGGCGGCGGTGTCATGAAGGCCGGAGCCACCGCCGAACTGAAGGTGCTGGCCGAGCTCACCGGAGCGCCCGTCACCACCACACTGATGGCGCTCGGTTCGTTCCCCGACAGCCACCCGCTGCACGTGGGGATGCCCGGCATGCACGGTGCGGTCACCGCCGTCACCGCGCTGCAGAAGGCCGACCTGATCGTCGCCCTGGGGGCGCGCTTCGACGACCGGGTCACCGGCAAGCTGGACAGCTTCGCCCCGTACGCCAAGATCGTGCACGCCGACATCGACCCGGCGGAGATCGGCAAGAACCGCGCGGCGGACGTGCCGATCGTCGGGGACGCCCGCGAGGTCATCGCCGACCTCGTCCAGGCCGTCCAGGCCGAGCACACCGAGGGCCACACCGGCGACTACGCCGCCTGGTGGAAGGACCTCAACCGCTGGCGCGAGACCTACCCGGTCGGCTACGACCTGCCGGACGACGGCAGCCTCTCGCCGCAGCAGGTCATCCAGCGGATCGGCGAACTCGCCCCCGAGGGCACCATCTTCGCGGCGGGCGTCGGCCAGCACCAGATGTGGGCCTCGCACTTCATCCAGTACGAGGAGCCCGCCACCTGGCTGAACTCCGGCGGCGCCGGGACGATGGGTTACGCGGTGCCGGCGGCGATGGGCGCGAAGGCCGGTATGCCGGACCGCGCGGTGTGGGCGATCGACGGTGACGGCTGCTTCCAGATGACCAATCAGGAACTCACCACCTGCGCGCTCAACAACATCCCGATCAAGGTCGCGATCATCAACAACGGCGCGCTCGGGATGGTCCGCCAGTGGCAGACCCTCTTCTACAACCAGCGGTACTCCAACACCGTGCTGCACTCCGGCGCCGACACCGACGGCAACGCGGCGAAGGGCACCCGGGTGCCCGACTTCGTCAAGCTGTCCGAGGCGATGGGCTGCTACGCGATCCGCTGCGAGGACCCGGCCGACCTGGACAAGGTCATCGCCGAGGCCAACGCGATCAACGACCGTCCGGTCGTCGTCGACTTCATCGTCCACGAGGACGCCATGGTGTGGCCGATGGTCGCCGCCGGCACCTCCAACGACGAGGTCATGGCAGCCCGCGGTGTCCGTCCCGACTTCGGCGACAACGAAGACGACTGAGAGACAGAGAGAGACCGACCTCCATGTCCACCAAGCACACGCTCTCCGTCCTGGTCGAGAACAAGCCCGGTGTCCTCGCCCGGATCACCGCCCTGTTCTCCCGCCGCGGCTTCAACATCGACTCGCTCGCGGTCGGTACCACCGAACATCCCGACATCTCCCGCATCACCATCGTGGTGAATGTCGAGGGCCTGCCGCTCGAGCAGGTGACCAAGCAGCTCAACAAGCTGGTCAACGTCCTGAAGATCGTCGAACTCGAGCCCGTCGCTGCGATCCAGCGCGAGCTCGTCCTGGTGAAGGTCCGCGCCGACAGCGAGACCCGTTCCCAGATCGTCGAGATCGTCCAGCTGTTCCGCGCCAAGACCGTGGACGTCTCCCCGGAGGCCGTCACGATCGAGGCGACCGGCGGAGCCGACAAGCTGGAGGCGATGCTGAAGATGCTGGAGCAGTACGGCATCAAGGAGCTGGTCCAGTCCGGCACCATCGCCATAGGACGTGGCGCGCGCTCGATCACCGACCGGTCCCTGCGCGCCCTCGACCGCACGGCGTAATCATCGCGGGTCCGTCGCGCCGCTCGTATGGCGAGACCCGAAAACGTATCTGACGCACCCCGCCGTACGGTGGGACGCAACACCTGCACACCAAGGAGAAGACCCAGTGGCCGAGCTGTTCTACGACGACGATGCCGACCTGTCCATCATCCAGGGCCGCAAGGTCGCGGTCCTTGGTTACGGCAGCCAGGGCCACGCCCACGCGCTGTCGCTGCGCGACTCGGGTGTCGACGTCCGTGTCGGTCTGCACGAGGGTTCGAAGTCCAAGGCGAAGGCCGAGGAGCAGGGCCTGCGCGTGGTGACTCCGGCCGAGGCGTCCGCCGAGGCCGACGTCATCATGATCCTGGTTCCGGACCCGCTCCAGGCCCAGGTCTACGAGGAGTCCGTCAAGGACAACCTCAAGGACGGCGACGCGCTGTTCTTCGGCCACGGCCTGAACATCCGGTTCGACTTCATCAAGCCGCCGGCCAACGTCGACGTCTGCATGGTCGCGCCCAAGGGCCCGGGCCACCTGGTCCGCCGGCAGTACGAGGAGGGCCGCGGCGTTCCGTGCATCGTGGCCGTCGAGCAGGACGCGACGGGCAAGGGCCTGGAGCTCGCCCTCTCGTACGCCAAGGGCATCGGCGGCACCCGCGCCGGCGTCATCAAGACCACGTTCACCGAGGAGACCGAGACCGACCTCTTCGGCGAGCAGGCCGTTCTCTGCGGTGGCACCGCCGCTCTGGTCAAGGCCGGTTTCGAGACCCTGACCGAGGCCGGTTACCAGCCGGAGATCGCGTACTTCGAGTGCCTCCACGAGCTGAAGCTCATCGTGGACCTCATGTACGAGGGCGGCCTGGACAAGATGCGCTGGTCGATCTCGGAGACCGCCGAGTGGGGCGACTACGTCAGCGGCCCGCGCATCATCACGGCCGACACCAAGGTCGAGATGAAGAAGATCCTCGCCGAGATCCAGGACGGCACCTTCGCCAAGAACTGGATGGCCGAGTACCACAACGGTCTGCCCAAGTACAACGAGTACAAGAAGGCCGACAGCGATCACCTGCTGGAGACCACCGGCCGTGAGCTCCGCAAGCTCATGAGCTGGGTCAACGACGACGACGCGTAACCCCGACGCCTGAGGGGCGGGTCCCGGACCCGCCCCTCGGGCGTTGTTCCTGCTTCACCGCTGGAAGAGGCGGCGTCGTACGTGTGTACAAGTCGTCCAGCCTCATGTGGGTGATCCTTCCAACGGGGCGCAGTATGCGCCGTCGCGCATGACTACACTTCTGCACACATACACGCGTCAGGCCCACAGTGTCGTGCGTCTTCCACGCGGCAAGCCCCTCCACCGCCTGCGGCCGTCGGGACGGCCGTCCGCACTGGATCTGTGAGGACTCACGTGAGCTCGAAACCTGTCGTACTCATCGCTGAAGAGCTGTCGCCCGCCACGGTGGACGCCCTGGGCCCGGACTTCGAGATCCGGCACTGCAACGGCGCGGACCGCGCCGAGCTCCTCCCCGCGATCACCGATGTCGACGCCATCCTGGTGCGCTCCGCCACCAAGGTCGACGCCGAGGCCATCGGGGCCGCGAAGAAGCTGAAGGTCGTCGCCCGCGCGGGCGTCGGTCTGGACAACGTCGATGTCTCCTCGGCCACCAAGGCCGGTGTGATGGTCGTGAACGCGCCGACCTCCAACATCGTCACCGCCGCCGAGCTGGCCTGCGGTCTGCTGGTCGCCACCGCGCGGAACATCCCCCAGGCCAACACCGCCCTCAAGAACGGCGAGTGGAAGCGCTCGAAGTACACCGGTGTCGAGCTGAGCGAGAAGACCCTCGGTGTCGTCGGCCTCGGCCGCATCGGCGTCCTGGTCGCCCAGCGCATGTCGGCCTTCGGCATGAAGATCGTCGCCTTCGACCCCTACGTGCAGCCCGCGCGTGCCGCGCAGATGGGCGTCAAGCTCCTCTCGCTGGACGAGCTGCTGGAGGTCTCCGACTTCATCACCGTGCACCTCCCCAAGACCCCGGAGACGCTCGGCCTGATCGGCGACGAGGCGCTGCACAAGGTGAAGCCCTCGGTGCGGATCGTCAACGCCGCACGCGGTGGCATCGTCGACGAGGAGGCGCTCGCCTCCGCCCTCAAGGAGGGCCGCGTGGCCGGCGCCGGCCTCGACGTGTACACCAAGGAGCCCTGCACGGACTCCCCGCTGTTCCAGTTCGACCAGGTCGTCTGCACCCCGCACCTCGGCGCGTCCACCGACGAGGCCCAGGAGAAGGCGGGCATCGCGGTCGCCAAGTCGGTGCGCCTCGCGCTGGCCGGTGAGCTCGTGCCGGACGCGGTCAACGTCCAGGGCGGCGTCATCGCCGAGGACGTCCGTCCCGGGCTGCCGCTCGCCGAGAAGCTCGGCCGGATCTTCACCGCGCTCGCGGGCGAGGTCGCTGCCCGCCTCGACGTCGAGGTGTACGGCGAGATCACCCAGCACGATGTCAAGGTGCTCGAACTCTCCGCGCTCAAGGGCGTCTTCGAGGACGTGGTCGACGAGACCGTGTCGTACGTGAACGCCCCGCTGTTCGCGCAGGAGCGCGGTGTCGAGGTCCGCCTCACCACCAGCTCCGAGTCGCCCGACCACCGCAACGTGGTCACCGTGCGCGGCACGCTCGCCAGCGGCGAGGAGATCGCGGTCTCCGGCACGCTGGCCGGTCCCAAACACCTCCAGAAGATCGTCGCGATCGGCGAGCACGACGTGGACCTCGCGCTCGCCGACCACATGGTCGTCCTGCGGTACGACGACCGCCCCGGTGTCGTCGGCGCGGTCGGCAAGATCCTCGGCGAGGCCGGTCTGAACATCGCCGGTATGCAGGTCTCGCGGGCCGATGTGGGCGGCGAGGCGCTGGTCGTCCTCACCGTCGACGACGACGTCCCGGTGCCCGTGCTGGCCGAGATCTCGGCCGAGATCGGCGCGGTCTCGGCCCGTTCGGTGAACCTGACCGACTGAGCCGTCCCGCAGTCCCCGTACCCGGCATCCAGACGCGCGTCTTACACGTGCGTATAGGTGTCGGGTACGCTGCTGTCATGGGACATCGTGAGGATCTGCTCGAAGGCGCCAAGCGCTGCCTGCTGGAGAAGGGGTACGCCCGGACGACGGCACGCGACATCGTGGCAGCCTCCGGTACGAACCTCGCCTCCATCGGCTACCACTACGGCTCCAAGGAGGCCCTGCTCAACCTCGCCTTCCTGAGGGTGACGGAGGAGTGGGGTGATGTGCTGACCAAAGACGGCGAAAGCGCCGAGGAGCCGGCCGCCACGCCGCCGGCGCCGCTCGACCAGTTCCGTGAGACCTGGGAACGGGTGATCGGCAGCTATGAGCAGACCCGCTCCGTCTGGAAGCTCCAGATGGAGGTCGTCTCCAGGATCGATTCCGACCCCGAGCTGCAGAAGGCCCTCGCCGGCCCACAGCGCGAGGGCCGCGACGGGCTCGCGGAGAACATGCTGGGCATCGACCCGGAGACGGAGCCGGAGAAGGCGCGGGTGGCGGGGCTGTTCTGTCAGGCGCTGCTCGCGGGGGTCATGGTCCAGTGGCTGATGGACCGTGACAGCGCCCCGTCGGCACGGGACCTGACGGAGGGCCTGAAGGCGGTCCTGGCCGGACGCGCGTAGCCCTCGGCCGGGCGGGCGCGCGGGGTTGTGCTTGTGCGCCCCTTTCCGGGGTGCGGGCCTTTTGTCCTCAATCGCCGGACGGGCTTGATTTGGTGCGGGTGCCCCGCGGGGGTGCGCTCTGCGCGGTGGGTGGGGGGTGGTGCCCCTCCGGGGCGTCTCCTCAGAAATGGCGTGTTCACCCGGGTCCGAGAGGGGGGCCGGGTCGTACGCCATTTCCTGCGGGGACTCCCCTGCACGTCCCCACCCCTTGCATCACCCGCGTCCGCACACCGGCTCGATGACCGTTGCAGACGCACGGCGGCCGGGTCCGGGGGCGTGCAGGGGAGTCCCCGCAGGACGACGAACAGATACCCGGCCCCCCTCGCGTACCCGCGGAACGTTCGTCGTTTGAGGAGACGCCCCGGAGGGACCCCGGACCCCCACCCACCGGGCAGACGCACCCCCGCGGGGGACCCGCACCCAAGCCCGTCCGGCGATTGAGGACAAAAGGCCCGCACCCTCAGAGCCGGGACGCCTTCAGGGCCATGTGCAGCAGCAGCCGGTCCTCCCCGTCGTTCAGGTCGAGGCCGGTGAGCTGCTGGACCCGGGAGAGGCGGTAGTACAGCGTCTGGCGGTGGATGCCCAGCTCGGCGGCGGTCCTGGACGCCTGGCCCGCGCAGTCGAGGAAGACCTCGGCGGTGCGGGCCAGATCCCGGTGCGGCGGGGTGAGAAGTGGGCGGACCGTGTGGTCGGGCAGCGTGTCGGGGACGAGCGCGGTCAGCAGGCGGTACGGGCCGATGGCCGACCACTGGGCGACCGGGCCGAAGCGGGACTCCGCCGCTGCCGCCCGGTTCGCGGCCGACGCCTCGTGCCAGGCGTCGGCCACCTCCGCCAGTCCACGGCGCGGCACCGCGATCCCGGCGGTGGCGCCGGACCCGGCCGTGGCGCGCAGCAGACCGGCGGCGGTGAGCGCCGGGTCCAGGACCTCGGGGGACCGGAGCCGGACGAGCGCGGCCAGGGCGGGCGGGCCCGCCCCGACCGTGGACGGGGCACCGGACAGGGCGGCCGCCGACGGCACCGTGCGCACCGAGGGTGGATCGTCCGGCCACGGGGTCACGCAGACCACGGTGTGCAGCCCCTCCGCGTCCGGGCCGAGTGCCTCGCCGAGCGCGGCCACCGCCATATCGCGCTGCCAGCCGCGCCCGGCCGTGAGTACCGCGCCGAACTCCCGCGACAGATCCGTGCCCGCCCGTGCCTCGTCGGAGAGCAGCGCCCCGATCCGGGCCGCCACCTCCATCGCCGCGTCCAGCTGCCGGTCGGTCGGCCGGGGGTCGGCGTCCAGCAGCCATACGTAACCGAGCACCACACCCCGATGGCGTACCGGCAGACAGATCCGGTCCCGGTAGACGCCGGCCTCCGGGGTGGCCGGGATGCGGACGGGGCCGGTGGCGCGGGTGATGCCGAAGTTCTCGAACCAGGCACGGACGGCCGGGGTCGAGCGGCGGGTCAGGATCGAGCGGGTGCGGACCGGGTCCATCGCCGTGTCGTCGTCGCTGTCGTGCGCGCCGAAGGCGACCAGCCCGAAATCCCGGTTCTCCAGCGTCGCCGGAGCGCCGAGCAGCCCCGAGATCTCGTCGACCAGCTCCTGGTAATCGCCCTTCACCCGGTCATTCTCGCACCCCTTCAGACATATGTCTGAGATCCAGGGCACGGATGCGTGACAGCTGTCGATGGCCCAGGATCGGAGAGATCCTTAGATTTCACGGTGGTTCTCCGTGCTGTATCGCGTTTGTTCCTTCTGTTTCATTTGCGCGGTACGGCCTTCGTTCGTACTTTCCGTGGAGGTGCCCCGTGCTGGGTCCCGTGATTCTCGCCGCGTCACGCAGCGACAAGATGCGCCGTTTCATCTCGGCAGCCCCGGGCACCAAACAGGTCGTCGGCCGGTTCATCGCCGGTGAGACGGTCGAGCAGGTCGTCCCGATCATTGAGGACGCCGCCGGCAAGGGTCTCGAAGTCACCATGGACGTGGTCGGTGAGGACATCACCACGCCCGAGCAGGCCGCCGCCGCCCGTGACGCGTACCTGGAGCTCGTCGGCCGCCTCAAGGACCTCGGCCTGGGCACCAAGGCGGAGATGTCCGTCAAGCTCTCGATGTTCGGCCAGGCACTGGAGAACGGCCACGAGCTGGCCCTCGCCAACGTCCGCCCGGTCGTCGAGGCCGCAGCCGCGATCGGCACCACGGTCACCCTGGACGCCGAGGACCACACCACCCTCGACTCGATGTTCGCCATCCACGAGGAGTTGCGGAAGGACCACCCGCAGACCGGATGCGTCATCCAGGCCTATCTCTTCCGCACCGAGGACGACGCGCGCCGGCTGGCCGACGCCGGCAGCCGCGTGCGCATCGTGAAGGGCGCCTACAAGGAGCCCGCCTCCGTCGCGTACCAGGACAAGGCCGAGACCGACAAGGCGTACGTCCGCATCCTGCGGACACTGATGGACGGCGAGGGCTACCCGATGATCGGGTCCCACGACCCGCGCCTGATCGCCATCGCTCAGGAGCTGGGCCGCAAGGCCGGGCGCAAGCTCGACGAGTACGAGTTCCAGATGCTGTACGGCATCCGCAGCGACGAGCACATCCGGCTCGCGGCCGAGGGTCACCGCATGCGTGTCTACACCGCGTACGGCACCGACTGGTACGGCTACTTCATGCGCCGCCTCGCGGAGAAGCCGGCCAACCTGCTGTTCTTCGGCCGCTCCATCCTCACCAAGGGCTGAGCCCCTCCACCTCTCTCATTAAGGAGCCACGGTAACCATGGACGCTGTAACCCAGGTCCCCGCGCCGGTCAACGAGCCGGTCCACTCCTATGCCCCGGGCTCCCCGGAGCGCGCCCGCCTGGAGGCGAAGCTCAAGGAGATCGGCCAGAACCCGATCGACCTGCCGATGACCATCGGCGGCGAGAAGCGGATGGGCGGCGGCGAGCGCTTCGACGTCGTACAGCCTCACAACCACAAGGCCGTCATCGGCACGTACGCGGGTGCGACCGAGCAGGACGCGCAGGACGCGGTCGACGCCGCTCTCGCCGCCGCCCCGGCCTGGCGCGCGATGGCCTTCGACGACCGCGCGGCCATCATCCTGCGCGCCGCCGAGCTGCTCTCCGGCCCCTGGCGCGAGACGCTGGCCGCCTCCACGATGCTCGGCCAGGGCAAGACCGCCCAGCAGGCCGAGATCGACTGTCCCTGTGAGCTCGTCGACTTCTGGCGCTTCAACGTGCACTACGCGCGCCAGATCCTGGCCGAGCAGCCCCCGGCGAACTCCGCGGGCGTGTGGAACCGCATGGACCACCGCCCGCTGGAGGGCTTCGTCTACGCGATCACGCCGTTCAACTTCTCGGCCATCGCGGCCAACCTGCCCACCGCCCCCGCCCTCATGGGCAACGTGGTGGTCTGGAAGCCGTCCCCGACGCAGACCCACGCCGCCGTGCTGCTCATGCAGCTCCTGGAGGAGGCCGGCCTGCCCAAGGGCGTCATCAACCTGGTGACGGGCGACGGTATCGCCGTCTCCGAGGTGGCCCTGAACCACCGCGACCTGGCCGGTATCCACTTCACCGGCTCGACTCCCACCTTCCAGCACCTGTGGAAGACGGTCGGCAACAACATCGCCAACTACCGCACCTACCCGCGGCTCGTCGGCGAGACCGGCGGCAAGGACTTCGTCGTCGCCCACCCCTCGGCCGACCACGCGATCCTGAAGACCGCGCTGACCCGCGGCTCCTTCGAGTACCAGGGCCAGAAGTGCTCGGCGTCCTCGCGGGCGTACGTCCCGGCCTCCATCTGGAACTCCGGTTTCAAGGAGAAGTTCGCGGCCGAGGTCGACTCCATCACCATGGGCGACGTCACCGACCTGTCGCACTTCATGGGCGCCGTCATCGACGACCGCTCGTTCGCGAAGAACAAGGCCGCGATCGACCGCGCCGCGGCCGACCCGGCGTGCACGATCGTCGCGGGCGGCACGTACGACGACTCGGTGGGCTACTTCGTCCGCCCGACCGTCATCGAGTGCAGCGACCCCGAGAACGAGGTCTTCACGACCGAGTACTTCGGCCCGATCCTCGCGATCCACGTCTACGAGGACGAGAAGTACGACGCGATGCTGGAGCAGATGGAGTCGGTCTCCGACTACGCCCTGACCGGTTCCGTCATCGCGAACGACCGTGCCGCGGCCGCGTACACGATGGAGAAGCTGCGGTACGCCGCGGGCAACTTCTACATCAACGACAAGTCGACCGGCGCCGTCGTCGGCCAGCAGCCCTTCGGCGGTGGCCGTGCCTCGGGTACGAACGACAAGGCGGGCGCCCCGCAGAACCTCCAGCGGTGGACCCTGACCCGGGCCATCAAGGAGACGCTGGTCCCGCCGACCGACTACATCTACCCGCACCAGGGCTGACGGCTCTCCGGGGCTCCGCCCCGCCCTGAACTCCGCCTCCCGACCGGTTCCCCTGCCGGCCGGGAGGCGGTTTCCATGGGCGGGCACGGGGTGGGGGTGCGGTTGAGGCCCGGGGGCGTCCGGGTGGACGCTTTGTCCTCAATCGCCGGACGGGCTCGATTTGGCCGCCGGGCGGGACTCGTTCACAGCGTTCCCGCGTCCCTGGCCGTCCAGACCGACGGGTAGAGGGGGCGGTAGCCCAGCTCGTCGCGGGCGCGCCTGTTGGAGAGCACTCCGTACCAGGGGTCGGGGTCGACACGGTCCGCCATGTCCGCGGGCAGCGGCACCCCGTTGATCTCGTGCAGCTCCGCCGCCGTCACCAGGGCGTCGTCCGAGACGTTGTAGCGGCGGCCGGCCAGGCCCGGGGCGTACAGCAGACGGAACAGCGCCTGGCGGATGTCCGCGTGGTGCACCACGGCCAGCCGCTGGGAGGCCGCCCAGCCACCCGCCCACTGCATCGTCTCCGCGAGGTGCGGATCGCCCTCCCCGTAGACGAAGGGCGGGATCACGACCCGCAGATCGAGCCCGTGCTCGCGGTGAAGCGCCATCAGGCCCTCCTCGGCGGCCGCCTTGGCCTCGGCGTACGCACCCCACTTGGCGCCGCCGGGCACCGTGCCGTCGTCCTCGGTGAGCGGCCTGCCGCGCCCCCTGCCGTACGCGAGATTGGTGCCGACCTGGACGAACCGGCCGGTGCACGCCTCCACCGCCGTACGCCCCAGCAGCAGGGCCGCGTCGCGGTTGACCGCCCACATCTCGTCGTCGGTCACCTCGCGGAACGCCCCCGCGACGTTCACCACCGCGTCCGTGCCCGCCACCGCCTTCGCCACAGCGTCCGGATCCAGCAGATCGCCCACCACGACCTCCGCCCCCAGCGCCGCGAACCGTTCGCCCCGCCCGGCGTCCCGCACGATCACTCGGACCGTGTCTCCGGGGGCGGTCCGCCGGAGCAGCCGGGGCACGAAGCGCCGGCCCACCTGGCCCGTCGCGCCTGTCACCAGAGTCAGCATGATCGGTTCCCTCCGTCCGTTCCGCCGGGTGCCGGCGGATCCGGGTCCCACTCTGCGGCGGGCCCGCGGGCGGCGGGAGAGACGTGGTCATCCGGGGACCGGCGGTCCCTGGATAACGCCAGGTGCCGCACCGATGATGGGGGAGTGGACCTGGACCGACCTGAACTCGCCGACTTCCTGCGCCGCTGCCGCACCCGCCTCGAACCGGCCGACGCCGGCCTGACCGCAGGCACCCGCCGGCGTACGCCGGGGCTGCGGCGCGAGGAGGTCGCCCAGCTGGCCGGTGCCTCCGCCGACCACTACACGCGCCTGGAGCAGGGCCGCGGTTCACGTCCCTCACGCCAGATGCTGTCCGCGCTGGCGCGGGCGCTCCGGCTGAGTGAGGACGAGCGCGATCACCTCTTCCACCTCGCGGGCGAGGAACCGCCGCGCGACCGGAGCGGGCCCACCCAGCATGTGCGGCCCGGGCTGCTGATGGTCCTCGACCGGCTGCACGACGCCCCCGCCCAGATCTTCAGCGACCGGGGCGAGGTGCTGGCGCAGAACGCCCTGGCCATCGCCCTGGTCGGCGAGGCCGGTCCCGGGCACAACCACATCCGGGCGTGGTTCACCGAACCGGCCGCTCGGGAGCTGTACCCGTCCGAGGACCACGGGGCACAGTCCCGGATCCATGTCGCCCAGCTCCGCGCGGTGTTCGCGACCCGCCCCGACGACGCGCGCCTGGCCGCCCTGGTGCGGGAGCTGCGCGGGGCGAGCGAGGAGTTCCGGGTGCTGTGGGCCGAGCACCGGGTGGCGGTGCGGCGCTCGGAGGTCAAGCGGTTCCTGCATCCGGTGGTCGGGGGGCTGGAGCTGCAGTGCGAGGTGCTGCTGAGCGCCGCCTGCGGGCAGAACCTGGTGATCCACACCGCCCGGCCGGGCAGCGAGTCGTACGAGCGGCTTCAACTGCTGCGCGTGGTGGGTGTGCAGGACTTCGCACCGCGGCCGAGGTGAGCCGCCCGGCCCCTATCCGGCGGTGCGGATCAGCATCTTCCCGGTGTTCTCCCCGCGCAGCATTCCCAGGAAGCCGTCCACGGTCCGCTCGAACCCGTCGACGACTGTGACATCCGGGGTGATCCGGCCGCTCTGAAGGTGCGGGACGAGCAGCTCCTCCAACTCTCCCTGCACGTCGTTGTAGTTGCGGACCAGCACGCCTTCGAGCCGGAGGCTCTTCTCCACCACGTCGAAGAGGTTGCGCGGGGCGGCGGGCGGGCGGCCGGCCGAGTGGTACTGGGCGATGGCGCCGACCCAGGCGATCCGGCCGTGGTCGCGGAGCGCCGAGATCGCGGCCTCCAGATGGTCCCCGCCCACGTTGTCGACGGCGACGTCGATCCCGTCCGGGGCCGCCTTCGCCAGGAGTTCGGCGACGGGCCCGTCGTGGTAGTCGAAGGCAGCGTCGAAACCGAGTTCACCGGTGAGCCGGGCGACCTTCGCGGCCGAGCCCGCGCTGCCGACGATCCGTCCGGCGCCGAGGAGCCGGGCGATCCGGCCCACCGCAGTGCCGACCCCGCCCGCGGCGGCCGAGACGAAGAGGTCCTGGCCGGCCCGGAACTCCAGCGTGCGGGTGAGCGCCACGTACGCGGTCAGGCCCGTGCCGCCGAGGATCGACAGATGGGCGGTCAGCGGCACCCCTTCGTACGAGGGGAGCTTGCGGGTGCCGTGGACACCGGCGGTGACCAGGGCGTGGGTGCGCCACCCGTGCCGGTGGAAGACCACATCGCCCTCGGCGAGAGAGGGGTCGCGGGAGGCGACGACCCGGCCGATGGTCCGGCCCTCCAGCGGGGTGTTCAGCTCCCAGCCGCCGTCCATCTCCTCGCGGTGGTACGGGTCCACGGAGAGGTAGAGGTTCTCCACCAGAGCCTCGCCCGGACCAGGTGCGGGGGCCGGGGTCTCGACCGTGGAGAAGAGATCGGCCGTGGGGAATCCCGCGGGGCGGGTGGTCAAGTGGATGGTGCGGGCCGTGCGTGTCGTCGTCATGGCAGTGACGCTAGGAAGGAATCGAACGGTGCGGCAGGGGGTTGCGTCGATGGAAAGACCGTTTCCATGCACGGCATTCATGGAAACGGCATGCATGGAAAGAGGGGGATCCGCACCATGACCGATCTGAGCCCGCACGAGCTGCGCATCATGGTCGCGGTGGAGAGGGCCGGCAGCTTCTCCGGCGCCGCCGAGGCGCTGGGCATGACACAGTCGGCCGTCTCTCACGCGGTCCGCACCAGCGAGGGCAGGATCGGCGCCGTCCTCTTCGAGCGGGGCCGTATGGGCGCCCGGCCCACAGCGGCGGGCGCGAGTGCCGTCGCGCACGCCCGCCGCGTCCTGCGGCTGCTGGAGCTGATGGGTGACGAGGCGCGTGCGGCGGCAGCCGGCCCGGAGGGAGCGGGCGCCGTGACGGGCCCGCTGCGGATCGCCGCCTTCCGCAGCGCCGCGCTCCATCTGCTGCCCTCCGCCCTGGAAGGGCTGAGGGCCCGCCACCCCGGCATCGACACGAGGGTGCGGGTGGTGCGCGAGGTGGGCCGGGGCACGGCGGGCGAGGTTCTGGACGGCCGCGCAGACCTGGGGATCGCGACGATCGGCGCGAGTTCCCCCGTACCGAAGGAACTGGTCGGGGGAGTGCTGCGGGAGGAGGAGTACGCCCTGGTGCATCCGGCCGGTCATCCGGCGCCGCGGACGCTCCCGCTGCTCGACTGGGCGGAGAGCTGCACCTCGTACACCCGTGACTGGTGGGCCGCCCAGGACTGGATCCCGCACGCGACGGTGGAGGCCGAGGACGACGGAGCGGTGCTCTCGATGGTGTCCCGTGGTCTCGGCATGGCGATCATGCCCGGTCTGTCCCTGGAAGGAGCACCGGACACCGTCGCGATCACCGCTCTCGGGCCGGAGCGCCCGACCCGGTCCGTGGGCTACGTCACCACCCCTGAGCTGGCACGATCGCTCGCCGTCCGGGCGCTCATCAGGGAGCTGAGAGTGAGCGGGGGATGAGCGCGCGTAAACCTCCGTCTCAGATAGTAGGAAGTCCGAGTAACTGTGGAGACAGAACGGCCGGGCTGCCCTAACTTTGTAGAAGCCGAACGTCTCGCTGAACCAGCGACTGGCGGTCGTGAGTGCGCGCCCTGAAGCAGGCAATCCCTGCGGCGTCCGCTTCCCGCCCCTTCCGGCGCCTCGAAATCCCTGATCTCGAAATCATCTTCACGATTGTTCGATCTCGAAATCCTCGCGATCTCAAGGAGTCGATCCACCATGGCCGAGACCATCGCCCACCGCGTCCGCCACACCCACCGCCCCAGCGAGTCGGAGCGGCAGAATGCCGCCGCCGCCCTGCAGCGGGCCCTCGACCGCAGGGACAACGGCGGTTCCACCGGTCACTGACCGGGCCGTGATGTGCGGATCAGTCGCGGCTGATCTCGAAGTGGTCGACGCGCTCGCCGGACTCGGCCAGCGCGGTGACCTTCATCCGGGCGTGCCGCCCGGCCTCCACCTCCACCGCGAGGAACGAGAAGCCGGTGTAGCGCACGCGTGACCACTCGACGGTCTCGGTGGCCTTCCCGCCGCCCTTGACCACGTGATAGGTGTTCACGCTCTCCTGGTCCGCGACATGCCCCTCGTAACTGTCGGGAGCCGGGAAGTCGTACAGCGCCTTGCCCGCGCCACCCGCGGTGACGTACACGATGCCGTCCCGCTTCGGGTCGGTGCGCTCACCGATCCGCACCTTCCGCTTGACCGAGTTCTTCAGGATCGCGTCGGTGCGCTCGTAGACGTGGTTGTGCCCGTTGATCACCAGGTCCACCTGGTGCTTCTCGAAGAGCGGCACCCAGGTGTCCCGCACCCCGCCGTCCGAGGCGTGTGCGTTGGTCGTGGAGAAGGCGCAGTGGTGGAAGAAGACCACCAGGAAGTCGATGTCGTGCCGGGCCCGCAGCTCGCCCAGGCGCCGGTCCAGCCAGCGCGTCTGCTTGCCGCCGCTGATGCCGAAGTTGGCGGGGATCTCGTAGCTGACGTCGTTGGCGTCCAGCGCGATCACGCCCACGTTGCCGTGCACGAAGGAGTACGCGCCGGGCTGGTTCACCGGGTCCGGGCCGTTGTCCGGCAGGGTCCAGCGGGCGTTCTGGCCGCCGTAGCCGTCCGGCGAGTACCAGGCCTCCATGTCGTGGTTGCCGGTGGTCACCATCCACGGCACCGTCTTGGAGACGGTCTCCGTCTGCGCCAGGAACTGGTCCCAGGTGCGGGCGTCGTAGACATCGCTCGTCTGGCCGGAGCCCGACGGGTCGGCGTAGCAGATGTCGCCCGCGTGCAGGTGGAAGGCGGGGTTCTGGCCCAGGATCAGCTGGTCGTTGCCGAGCGCGTCGTAGCTGACGCCCTGGTCGCCGAAGGCGGTGAAGGTGAAGTTCCCGGCGCGCGAGGGCGCGGTGGTGAGGGTGCCGAGCGTGCCCAGGTTGCGGGTGTCGGCGGGGTCGAAGCCGTCGTGTCCGACGCCGTAGTAGTACGTCGTGCCGGGCTTCAGCCGCTCCAGGCCCGCGTGTACGTAGAACTGCTCGGCGGCCGCGATCTTCCCGTCGTTCAGTCGCGGCGTGGTCAGGTGGCGCACCTCGGCGTCGATCTTCCGGCTCAGCGCCCACGGCTTCAGGCCGATGCGGATGTACGGGCGGCGCACCGCGAACGGGACCTGCCAGGAGACCGCCATCTGCGTCCTCGGGTCCGCCCCGTAGGCCAGGTGCCGGCCGAACGGGGCCACCAGCGAACCGTCCACCCGGGTGGTGCTGTGCGAGGTGAGCACCGCCGGCGCGGCGTACGCGGGCGAGGCGGTAAGGGAGGTGCCGAGGCCGGCACCGGCGACGGCGGCGGTCGCCACGCTCGTGCGCAGCACACCACGACGGGTGAGCCGGGTGCGCAGGTAGTCGTGCTGCTCGGCCATGCTCATGCGGTCGGCGAGCTTCTCGGGGATTCCGAAACGGGGGATGTCCATGGGCGACAACCTCCACCCGCTTTTTGACGGTGTGCCATCGAGTGGGTGAACGCTACACGTACAGCTGCCCATGTGTCCGTATGGTGGACGTGACGTGTCATGGGGTGGGACGCGCAGTAAGGTGCCGGTCATGTCTCGCAGCATCAATCTCGCAGTGATCCCCGGTGACGGTATCGGCCAGGAGGTCGTGGCCCAGGGCCTCAAGGTCCTCAACGCTGTTCTCCCGCAGGATGTGAAGCTGGAGACCAAGGAGTACGACCTTGGTGCCCGGCGCTGGCACCGCACCGGTGAAACCCTCCCGGACGCGGAGCTGGAGGCCCTCAAGGGGCACGACGCCATCCTGCTCGGCGCGATCGGCGATCCGTCCGTGCCGTCCGGCGTCCTGGAGCGGGGGCTGCTGCTGAAGCTGCGCTTCGCCTTCGACCACTTCGTCAACCTGCGGCCGTCGAAGCTGTTCCCGAACACCGAGACCCCGCTGGCCGGCCGTCCGGACATCGACTTCGTCGTCGTCCGCGAGGGCACCGAGGGTCCGTACACCGGCAACGGCGGTTCGCTGCGCACCGGCACCGAGCACGAGGTCGCCACCGAGGTCAGCCTCAACACCGCCTTCGGTGTCGAGCGGGTCGTCCGTGACGCCTTCGAGCGCGCCGCCGCCCGGCCGCGCAAGAAGCTGACGCTGGTCCACAAGAACAACGTCCTCGTCTACGCGGGCCACCTGTGGAAGAACACCTTCGACAAGGTCGCGGCCGAGTACCCCCAGGTCACCACCGACTACCTGCACGTCGACGCCGCGACGATCTTCTTCGTCACCCAGCCGGAGCGCTTCGACGTCATCGTCACCGACAACCTCTTCGGTGACATCCTGACGGACCTCGCCGCGGCCGTCTCCGGCGGCATCGGCCTGGCGGCCTCGGGCAACATCAACCCGACGGGCGCCTTCCCGTCGATGTTCGAGCCGGTCCACGGCTCCGCGCCCGACATCGCCGGCCAGGGCAAGGCCGACCCGACCGCCACGATCCTCTCCGTCGCCCTCCTGCTGCGCCACCTCGGCTACGAGGCCCAGGCCGTGCGCATCGAGGACGCCGTCTCCGCCGACCTCGCGGAGCGCGACGGGACCCGTACCACCGACGAGATCGGCGACGCGCTCGCGGTACGCGTAGCGGGCTGATCCGACGACTCTCTTACGAAGCCGCCGGGTCGCACACGCACCCGGCGGCTTCTCCTGTGCGGCCCCGGGTGTCACCATCGAATCCTGGACCGCATTCACGTCATTTCGTGCATGGCCACCCGCGAGAGATAATCGAACGGGACCGTGGCCTGCCGCGAAGCTCGGACGTCCTAGCACTTGTCCGAAAAGAGCTGGCGTGATCGTGGTCCTACACACACAAAACGGTGAAGGACACGTACTCATGACGACGCCCACGATCGAGCTCAAGCCCTCCTCGAACCCGCTGTCCGACGCGGAGCGCGAGGCGATCCTGGTCAAGCCCGGATTCGGCCGCTACTTCACCGATCACATGGTGACGATCAAGTGGACCGAAGGCCGCGGCTGGCACGATGCCCAGCTCGTCCCGTACGCGCCGCTGTCGATCGACCCGGCCAACATGACGCTGCACTACGGCCAGGAGATCTTCGAGGGCCTCAAGGCCTACCGCCAGCCCGACGGCTCGGTCTCCACCTTCCGCCCCGAGGCCAACGCCGAGCGCTTCCGGTCCTCCGCGCGCCGGCTCGCCATGCCGGAGCTGCCCGTCGAGACCTTCGTCGAGGCGTGCGACCTGCTCGTCCAGCAGGACGCGGCCTGGGTCCCGGAGCACGGCGGCGAGGAGTCCCTCTACCTGCGCCCGTTCATGATCGCGACCGAGGTGGGCCTCGGTGTGCGGCCGGCCAACGAGTACCTCTTCCTGGTGATCGCCTCGCCCGCCGGCGCGTACTTCCCCGGCGGGGTGAAGCCGGTCTCCATCTGGCTCTCCGAGGACCGGGTGCGCGCCGTTCCGGGCGGCGTGGGCGACGCCAAGACCGGCGGCAACTACGCGGCGTCCCTGCTCGCCCAGGCCGAGGCCGCCGAGAAGGGCTGCGACCAGGTCGCCTACCTCGACGCCGTCG
Organism: Streptomyces sp. NPDC058221; assembly: GCF_042882365.1. Lineage (NCBI taxonomy): Bacteria > Bacillati > Actinomycetota > Actinomycetes > Kitasatosporales > Streptomycetaceae > Streptomyces > Streptomyces sp. NPDC058221. The sequence goes on from NZ_JBHVWF010000030.1 coordinate 40,614, forward strand.
AGCACAAGTGGGTCGAGGAGCTCGGCGGGATGAACCTGTACTTCGTGTACGGGAACAGGATCGTCACTCCGACCCTGACCGGCTCCCTGCTCGCGGGCATCACCCGTGACTCGCTGCTCAGGCTCGCGCAGGACCTGGGCTACGAGCCCGAGGAGAGCCGCGTCTCCATCGGCCAGTGGCGCGACGACACCGCGAACGGCACCCTCACCGAGGTCTTCGCCTGCGGCACCGCCGCCGTCATCACCCCCGTCGGCACCGTGAAGAGCGCGAGCGGCGAGTGGACCCAGGGCGACGGCACGCCCGGCCCGGTCACCATGAAGCTCCGCGAGCGCCTGCTGGACATCCAGCGTGGCATCGCCGAGGACACCCACGGCTGGATGCACCCGCTCGGCTAGGGCGTACTGGGGGAAGCCCCGCGTCGCCGGCCGGTGACGCGGGACTTCGCCCGGGCCCGGCAGCCCTGCTCAGGCCCGGCCGGCGCCCGAGGGCGAGGCGGCCGGCACGAGATCCGCGCCGGAGTCCGGCCCGGCCGCGGTACGGGTCACGCGCCGGGTCAGGACCGCGTACGTCACCCCGCCCACCAGCCCCGACAGCACGAAGCTGCAGTCCACCCCGCCGGTCAGCGCCAGCAGCGGACCCTCGTAGAGCGGAGTCGAGACGCCGCACAGCCCCACCGCGGCGCCGAGCGCCCAGCCGAGGACGGCGTGCGGCTGCCATCCGGACCTGAACCAGTAGACACCGCCCCGGGTGCCGCGGTTGTAGACCTGGAGGGCCTCCGCGTCGTAGGCGCCCCGGCAGCGCCGGTGCGCGATCATCGTGATCACCGCCCACGGCGTACCGATCGCTGTCAGCAGCAGCACGAACGACGTCATCGCCGACTGCGCGTTCCACACGAAGTGGCCCAGGAACACGAACGTCGTGGCGACCCCGGCGACCACCAGCGTGGCCTTGGCCCGCGTGGCGCGGGGCAGGATCGCGTCCAGGTCGAGGCCCATCGAGTACAGCATCAGCCCGGCGTTGCCCACGGAACCCGCGGTGGCCGCCAGCAGCAGCGGGACCAGGTACCAGACGGGCGAGGCGGCGACCAGCGGGCCCGCGTAGTCGAGCGAGGCGCGAGCCGCGAGCGCCGTGTACGTACCGAAGAGCTGCGGAACGAGCAGCCCGACGACCAGGCCGAGACAGGTGGCCCGCAGCACGCGGCGCGGGTGGTGGCGGACCGGTGAGATGTACCGGGTGTAGTCCCCGAGCAGGGTGATGAAGGCGATCGGGCCGCTGAGCCCGGCGGCCACCGCGGACAGCGCCCAGGTCGGCCAGAAGGAGCCGAGCAGATACGGGGCGTCCGGCGGGGCCGCCGTGGTGAGGTCCGGGGCGTAGGCGATCAGGCCGACCAGTAGCAGTGCGGTCATGGCGACCGCGAGGATCTTGCTCAGCCGCAGCAGCAGCCGGTACCCGTACACGGCTCCGACGACGGTGCAGGCCGCCAGGGTCGCGTAGACGAGGGTGTGCGAGAGGCCACCGGCCGGCAGCCCCGCGATACGGGCCAGGGTGCCCACCATCACATCACCGCCGATCCACAGCGTGAGAGCCGTGTATCCCAGCGCGAGCAGCAGCCCGACGACCGAGCCGACCAGCCGGCCACGCACGCCGAAGGCCGCGCCGCTGGAGGTCGACAGGTTCGTCGCCGTACGCAACGAGACCAGGGCCAGCGGCGCGGTCACCGCCACCCCCACGACCGTGCCGGCGACGACCGAGGTCACCGCGGGCCACAGGCCCAGTCCGAAGGAGACCGGGAGCCAGCCGAAGACGATCACGCCCAGGCAGAGGTTCGACCCGAGCAGGATCGAGACGAGGTCACGCGGGGTGCTGGTGCGCTCCGCCTCCGGGATGGTGTCGACTCCGCGCTGTTCGATCGGCATGAGGCCGCCCCTGACGTTCGACTGTTTGAGTGCTGCTCAATGTGACGTAGTCCGGTGTGAGCCGTCAATGGTCTCGATATTCCGATGGTGTTCCATGGATGGTGTCGTCATGGTTAGAGTGACAGTCAAACAGGAGGTGTGGTGACGTGCGACTGACCCCGAGCGAGCGTGACCGGCTGCTGCTCTTCGGAGCGGCCGAACTGGCGCGGGCCCGCCAGGCGCGTGGGCTGCGGCTCAACGTCCCCGAGGCCACCGCGCTCGTCGCGGACACCGTCTGCGAGGCGGCCCGCGACGGACGGCGGCTCGCGGAGGCCATCGCCGCCGCGCGCCAGGTGCTCGGACCCGACGACGTGCTGCCCGGAGTGGCGGACGTGGTCACCGAGGTGCATGTGGAGGCGGTCTTCGACGACGGATCGCGGCTCGCCGTCGTGAGCGACCCCATCGGCGCCGGCACCGGGACGCGGCTCGGCGACAGCGCGCCGGGCGCGGTGCTGCCGGCGCCGCCGCACACCGGACCGGAGCCCGCGCTGCGGCTGACCGTACGCAACACCGCCACGGTCCCGGTCAGCGTCACCTCGCACTTCCACTTCTTCGAGGCCAACCCCCGGCTCGACTTCGACCGGGCGGCGGCTTACGGCATGCGGCTGTGCGTTCCGGCCGGTTCGTCGGTCCGGTTCGACCCGGGCGGCGCGGCCGAGGTCGGTCTGCTGCCGATCGGCGGCGACCGGATCGCGATCGGCTTCGCCGGACTGGTCGACGGGCCGCTGGACGCGCCCGGTGCGAAGGAGGAGGCCCTGCGGCGCGCGGCGGCCTGCGGCTATCTCGGAGCGGAGGGCGGCGCCTGATGGACCCCTACGAGTACGCGTCGGTCCACGGACCGCGCGCCGGGGACCGGGTCGTGCTGGGCGACTCAGGTCTGGTGGTACGCGTCGAGTCGGACGCGCAGCGCCACGGCGACGAGTTCCTCGCCGGATTCGGCAAGACCGCGCGCGACGGACTGCACCTCAAGGCCGCGGCCGTCCGCGACACCTGCGACGTGGTCATCAGCAACGTGCTGGTCATCGACGCGGTCCAGGGCATCCGGAAGGTCTCCATCGGCATCCGCGAAGGCCGGATCCACGCGATCGGACGGGCCGGCAACCCGGACACGCTCGACGGGGTGGACATCGTCGTCGGCACCGGCACCAGCATCGTCTCCGGCGAGGGCATGATCGCGACGGCCGGCGCCGTCGACACCCATGTCCATCTGCTCTCGCCGCGCATCATGGAGGCCTCGCTCTCCTCCGGCGTCACCACGGTCATCGGCCAGGAGTTCGGCCCGGTCTGGGGCGTCGGCGTCAACTCCCCCTGGGCGCTGCGCCATGCGTTCCGTGCCTTCGACGCCTGGCCGGTCAACATCGGCTTCCTGGCCCGCGGTTCGTCCTCCGACGAGGCGCCCCTGGTGGAGGCGCTGGTCGAGGGCGGCGCATCCGGCTTCAAGGTGCACGAGGACATGGGCGCGCACACCCGCGCCCTCGACACCGCCCTGCGGGTCGCGGAGGAGCACGACGTCCAGGTCGCCCTGCACAGCGACGGGCTGAACGAATGCCTCTCGGTCGAGGACACCCTGAGCGTCCTGGACGGCCGGACCATCCACGCCTTCCACATCGAGGGCTGCGGCGGCGGACACGTCCCGAACGTGCTGAAGATGGCGGGCGTCCCGAACGTGATCGGCTCCTCGACCAACCCGACCCTGCCCTTCGGCCGGGACGCCGTGGCCGAGCACTACGGGATGATCGTCTCCGTCCACGACCTCAAGACCGACCTGCCCGGTGACGCCGCGATGGCGCGCGACCGGATCAGGGCCGGCACGATGGGCGCCGAGGACGTGCTGCACGACCTCGGCGCGATCGGCATCACCTCCTCGGACGCGCAGGGGATGGGGCGCGCGGGCGAGACCGTACGCCGCACCTTCGCCATGGCGGGCAAGATGAAGGCCGAGCTCGGCCCGCTGGAGGGCGACGGCCCGCACGACGACAACGCCCGGGTGCTGCGCTACGTGGCGAAGCTGACGATCAACCCGGCGCTCGCGCACGGCCTCGCCGACGAGATCGGCTCGATCGAGGTGGGCAAGCTCGCCGACATCGTGCTCTGGAAGCCGCAGTACTTCGGGGCGAAGCCGCAGCTGGTACTGAAGTCGGGCTTCCCCGCCTGGGGCGTGACGGGCGATCCCAACGCGGCGACCGACACCTGCGAACCGCTGGTCCTGGGACCCCTGTTCGGCGGGCACGGCGCGACCCCGGCCGATCTCTCGGTGGCCTTCGTGGCGAAGGCCGCGGCCGATCTCGGCTCCGACCTGATGCCGACCGGGCGGCGCAGGGTCGCCGTACGCGGCACCCGTGGGATCGGCCCGGCGGACCTCAGGCTCAACTCCCGGACCGGCGACGTGGCGGTGAACGGGGACAGCGGCCTGGTGACGCTGGACGGGGCGCCGCTGCGGTCCGCACCCGCCGACTCGATATCGCTCAACCGCCTCTACTTCCTGTAGCGGCGCGGCGCTTCCCGCCCTGCCCACGACGCAACGCCTCACGGCACACAGCTTTCAGGAGTCCGACGAGATGACCTTCCGCATGCCGGCCGAGTGGGCCCCGCACGAGCGCACCTGGATGGCCTGGCCCGGCCCCAACGCCACGTTCACCGGTGACGACCTCACCGAATCCCGCGAGGCATGGGCCGCCGTGGCCCGGGCCGTACGCCGCTTCGAGCCGGTGACCATGGTCGTCCCCACCGGCCAGTCGCCGGATGCGCGCGCCCTCCTCGGCCCGGACATCGAGCTGGTCGAACGGGATCTTGACGACGCCTGGATGCGCGATATCGGACCGACCTTCGTCACCGACGGCAGCACGCTGGCAGCGGTCGACTGGATCTTCAACGGCTGGGGCGCGCAGGCCTGGGCATGCTGGGAGCACGACGCGAAGATCGCCCGCCATGTCGCCGACATCGCCGGGGTCCCGGTGCACAGCTCGCCCCTGGTCAACGAGGGCGGCGGCATCCACGTCGACGGCGAGGGCACCGTGCTGCTCACCGAGACCGTGCAGCTCGGCCCCGAGCGGAACCCGGGCTGGACCAAGGAGCTGGTCGAGGCCGAGATCCACGCCAAGCTCGGTACCACGAAGGCGATCTGGCTCAGGCGCGGGCTGACCGGCGACTACCCGCCGCACGGCTTCGGCACCCTCGGCCATGTCGACATCGTCGCCGCGTTCGCCGGCCCCGGCACCGTCGTCGTCCACACCCAGCCGGACCCGGACCACCCCGACCACGAGCTCGGCAAGGAGAACGTGGCACTGCTCCGCTCCCGCACCGACGCGCGGGGCCGTGCCCTGCGGGTCGTCGAGGTGCCGGCCCCGTCCCTCGTACGGGACGAGGAGGGCCACTGGGCCGACTACTCCTACATCAACCACTACGTCTGCAACGGCGGCGTCGTCCTGTGCGGCTTCGGTGACCCCCGGGACGAGATCGCGGCGGGCATCTTCCGCCGGCTGTACCCGGGGCGCACGGTCACCCTGGTCGACGCCCGCACGATCTTCGCGGGCGGCGGCGGCATCCACTGCATCACGCAGCAGCAGCCCGCGGTACCCGGCTGACCGGCGGATCCGGTAGAACGTACGGGTGAACCAGACGCTCCGCGCACCGGCCGCTCCATGACCCCGCCCCCCGCCCGGCGGCGCAACACGGCCCCGCCCCGCGAGTCCCTGCTCGGCGCCGCCATGGCCACCATCGCCGAGCGCGGGCTCGACGGGCTGACCATGGCCGGGCTCGGGCGAGAGGTCGGGATGAGCAGCGGGCACCTGCTGTACTACTTCCGGACCAAGGACGAGCTCCTGCTGCAGACCCTGGAGTGGAGCGAGGGCCGGCTCGGTGCCGAGCGCGGCGCCCTGCTCTCCCGGCAGGCGTCCGCCGGTGAACGGCTCGACGCGTATGTGCGTCTGTACGTGCCCGAGGGGCCGCGCGACCCGCACTGGACCCTCTGGCTGGAGGTCTGGAACCGCTCGCAGAACGCCGACGCCGACGCGCGCGGGCGGCAGGCCGCCATCGAGGGGGCCTGGCACCGGGACCTGGTGGCGCTGCTGGCCGAGGGCATCTCCCGCGGCGAGTTCCGTGCCGTGGACCCGGACCGCTTCGCCACCCGGCTGCGCGTCCTCCTGGACGGCTTCAGCGTCCATGTCGCCGTCGGCGTGCCCGGTACCGGCCGCGAGCAAGTCCTCACCCATGTGGGGGAGTTCCTGCGGGACTCACTGATCCGGTGAACACAACGCACGCAAGTACGCCCGATCGTTTCCCTCCGCATCCTTGTTAGTTCTCCGGCCGTTGGGGCACGGTGACCAACCATGGGACGAGAGCAGTGGAAGAAGATCTGGGTCGGCTCCGCCGGCAACATGGTCGAGTGGTTCGACTGGTTCGTGTATGCGACGTTCGCGGTCTACTTCGCGGACGCGTTCTTCCCCGAGGGCAACGAGACCGCCAACCTCATGAACACGATGGGGATCTTCGCCGTCGGCTTCTTCATGAGACCGGTCGGCGGCTGGCTGCTCGGCCGCATCGGTGACCGCAGGGGCCGCAAGGCCGCGCTCACCCTCACCGTCACCCTCATGTCGGCCTCCGCGATCCTGATCGCCGTCGCGCCCACCTACGACATGGCCGGATACGGCGGCGTCGCCGTACTCATGCTCGCCCGGCTGCTCCAGGGGCTCTCGGTCGGCGGTGAGTACGCCGCCAGTGCCACTTACCTCACCGAGGCATCCGCACCCGAGAAGCGGGGTTTCGCCTCCAGCTTCCAGTACGTCTCCATGACCGCGGGACAACTCGTCGGCCTCGGCCTCCAGATCGTCCTCCAGCGCAACATGTCCGACGCGGCGCTGCACAGCTGGGGCTGGCGCATCCCGTTCGTCGTCGGCGCGCTCGGCGCCGCCATCGTCTTCTACCTGCGCCGCTCCATGCTGGAGACGGAGGTGTACGCCGAGTCCGGCGCCGCCGAGCAGAACGACCGCGGCACGCTGAAGGTGCTGTGGCAGCACCGGCGCGAGGCGTTCCTGGTGATGGCGCTGACCATGGGCGGCACCGTCGCCTACTACACGTACACGACCTACCTCACCAAGTTCCTCTCCAAGAGCGCCGGCATGGACAAGTCCACCGCCTCGCTCGTCAGCTTCTGCGCCCTGTTCGTCTTCATGTGCATCCAGCCACTGGCCGGCATGCTGTCGGACCGGATCGGCCGCCGCCCGCTACTGATCACCTTCGCCGTCGGCTCGACGTTCCTGACCGTGCCGATCATGACCATGCTCAAGCACGCCAGCACCTTCTGGCCCGCACTCGGCCTGGCGCTCCTCGCCCTGGTGGTGGTCACCGGCTACACCTCCATCAACGCGTGTGTGAAGGCCGAGCTCTTCCCGACCGGCATCCGCGCCCTGGGCGTCGGCCTCTCGTACGCCATCGCCAACGCGCTGTTCGGCGGCACCGCCGAGTACGTGGCGCTCTGGTTCAAGAACGCCGGCGCCGAATCCGGCTTCTACTGGTACGTCGCGGGCTGCGCCGCGGTCTCGCTGATCGTCTACCTGACGATGCGCGAGACCCGTGACATCGACCTGAACCGGGTCACCGTCTCCGGACCGCGGCAGGAGCAGCCGCAGCAGGCCGGAGCGACCACGATCACGCCCGCATCCTGAGACGGGAGATGGCACGGAGGCGGTCCTGTGCCAGACTGCCTCCGTGTCCTCGTTCGTCATGATTATTGGCAACAGGCGCGCCGGTCCGCAGTGACCGTCCCGTACCACCACGTACGGCGCGGCCATCGTGCCCCAGACCCGCGCGCATACCTCTCGCACCCGCGAGGGGTTTTTTGTTTTCCGGCCCCCACCTCGGCCGGGGCGAGGCGCGCGGGATGATGGGGGCAAGTGGAGCCTGATCGTCCGGATCCACTCATCCGACAGGAGTCAGACCAGCATGACCACCAAGGCCAAGCCCACCGACGACAGCTTCCATGTCTTCGACACCACGCTGCGCGACGGTGCACAGCGTGAAGGCATCAACCTGACGGTCGCCGACAAGCTCACCATCGCCCGGCACCTGGACAACTTCGGCGTCGGCTTCATCGAAGGCGGCTGGCCGGGCGCCAACCCCCGGGACACCGAGTTCTTCGCGCGCGCCCAGCAGGAGATCGAGTTCAGGAACGCCGAGCTGGTCGCCTTCGGCGCGACCCGCAGGGCGGGCGGCAAGGCGTCCGAGGACCCGCAGGTCAAGGCGCTGCTGGAGTCGGGTGCACCGGTGATCACGCTGGTGGCCAAGTCCCACGACCGCCATGTGGAACTCGCCCTGCGCACCACGCTGGAGGAGAACCTGGAGATGGTCCGTGACACCGTCTCCTTCCTGTGCGAGCAGGGCCGCCGGGTCTTCGTCGACTGCGAGCACTTCTTCGACGGATACCGCGCCAACGCCGAGTACGCCAAGGCCGTCGTCCGCACCGCGTCCGAGGCCGGCGCCGACGTCGTCATCCTCTGCGACACCAACGGCGGGATGCTCCCGGCCCAGGTCCAGGCCGTCGTCTCCACCGTCCTCGCCGACACCGGCGCCCGCCTCGGCATCCACGCCCAGGACGACACCGGCTGCGCCGTCGCCAACACCCTGGCCGCCGTCGACGCCGGCGCCACCCACGTCCAGTGCACCGCCAACGGCTACGGCGAGCGGGTCGGCAACGCCAACCTCTTCCCCGTCGTCGCCGCACTGGAGCTCAAGTACGGCAAGACCGTGCTGCCCGAGGGCGCACTGGCCGACATGACCCGCATCTCGCACGCCATCGCCGAGGTCGTCAACCTCGCCCCGTCCACCCACCAGCCCTACGTCGGGGTCTCGGCCTTCGCGCACAAGGCCGGGCTGCACGCCTCCGCGATCAAGGTCGACCCGGACCTGTACCAGCACATCGACCCCGCGCTGGTCGGCAACAGCATGCGGATGCTCGTCTCCGACATGGCCGGACGCGCCTCCATCGAGCTGAAGAGCCAGGAGCTCGGCATCGACCTCGGGGGCGATCGCGAGCTCGTGGGGCGCGTCGTCGAGCGGGTCAAGGAGCGTGAGCTCAAGGGCTACACCTACGAGGCGGCCGACGCCTCGTTCGAGCTGCTGCTGCGGGCCGAGGCCGAGGGCCGGGTACGCCGCTACTTCCGTACCGAGTCCTGGCGCGCCATCGTGGAGGACCGTCCCGACGGTACGCACGCCAACGAGGCGACCGTGAAGCTCTGGGCCAAGGGCGAGCGCATCGTCGCCACCGCGGAGGGCAACGGCCCGGTCAACGCACTGGACCGGGCGCTGCGGGTCGCCCTGGAGCGGATCTACCCCCAGCTCGCCAAGCTGGAGCTGGTGGACTACAAGGTCCGCATCCTGGAGGGCCGCACCGGCACCGACTCCACCACCCGTGTCCTCATCACCACCGGCGACGGCACCGCCGACTGGTCGACCGTGGGCGTCGCGGAGAACATCATCGCGGCCTCCTGGCAGGCTCTGGAGGACGCGTACACCTTCGGTCTGCTGCGGGCGGGGATCGAGCCGACGGAGTAACGGGCGAGCGCCTCTCCGCCGCCGGGACGTACCCGCGTCCGGCGACGGAGAGGACGTTGCAGATGTACAGCACGCGCTTTGCTCCGGCGGTGGGTCTACCAGGTGAAGGTCGCCGATGTGCGGGCCGGCAGGGAGTAAGTGAACTTCTGGCTGCTCCAGTTGACGGTGATCTCCTGTGCGGAGTCGCTGCCGTTGTACGCGATCAGCGCCTTCGAGCCGTCCGGGTTGCGCCAGGCGACATTGGGCACGGTGGCGCTGGCCGTTGAGGCGATCCGGGAGGCGCCGGGGCGGACGAACTTGGTCAGGTGGCCCATCGTGTAGTACTCGACGTTGTAGTCCACCTGCCCGCTGCTGCCGTCCCCGTTGTGCACGGTGATCAGCCCGTCGCAGGTGCCGCAGCCGCCGTTGTGCGGGCCGCGGTTCTGGTCCACCGCCAGGGACCACTTGGTCACCGACTTCGCCCAGTTGCGGGTGTAGTCGATGATGTTCAGCATGTCCTCGCGCTGCTGGTCGGCGATCCAGGTGCCGCCCGAGTGCTCGGTCTGGAAGGCGTCCACCGACGGGTACTGGTCGTGCACCGCCGTCTGTTCGGCCACGTCACCGCCGTACCCGTGCCACGCGATCCCGCCGAAGTTGGGGTGGTTGCGCACCTCCGCGTCGTTCACCGTCTCCGCGGCGTACTCGTCGTAGGTGTCCCAGTTCCAGTCGTGCGCCAGCACCTTGGTGGCCAGACCGGCCGACTGGAGCTTGGGGAGCAGCTCGCTCTTGGTGAAGTAGGCGAGCCCCGATCCGTTCCAGCTCATGGAGGGGTAGCCGGAGCAGCAGGTCGGCTCGTTCTGCGCGGTGACGTAGTCGACCGGAACACCCTGGTCCCGGTAGGCCTGGAGGTACTTCACGAAGTAGTCGGCGTAGGTGCCGTAGTTCTCCGCCTTCAGCCAGCCGCCGTTGAGCTGACCGTTGTCCTTCATCCACGCCGGTGCCGTCCACGGGGACGCCACCGTCGTCAGGGCCGGGTTCAGCTCCTTGGCCTGCTCGGTGAGCGGCAGCACGTCCTGAAGATCGTGTGCGATCGAGAATTCCGCGAGCGTCGGGTCCGTCTGGCCGGCGGGGACGTCGTCGTAGGTGTACCCGGTCCTGGCCAGGTCCGAGCCGCCCATCGGGTTGCGTACGAACGAGAGCCCGATGCCGTCCGTGGGGGAGAACAGCTTCTTCATCGTGGCGTCCAGGGTCGCCCGGCTCAGCGCCCCGCTGCTCTTCATCAGGTACGCGGCCGTGTCGGTGAACGAGGCGCCGCCGCCGGTGAACGTCTGGTAGCTGGTGTCCTCGTCGACCGTGATGCTCGTACCGCCGCCGCCGTTCCCGGCCTCGAAGGCGACCGGGGTCTGGGCCTCCAGGCCGCGGGTGACATGCCGGCCGCCGGAGTCGTCGGTGGTGGTCAGGGCGATGTTGACCGTCTCGCCCGCGGCCTGGGCGGTGGGGGACGAGAGCCCGGTGAGGCCCGCGGTCGCGAGCGCTGCGGCGAGCAGCACCCGTACGGCTCTTCCTGTTCGGATCATGGCTGATGCCTTCCTCGGCGGGAGTGTGGGGAACTTGCCGTCGAATGGGGCGTGAGTGAACTGCTATTACGTGCCCACGTCAAGAGGTATGTGCGTTCAAAACTTGAACGCAAGAGGCTCTCCCGCTGCTCGCGGAATGGGTACGGACCAATCTCGGTGTGAAGTATTGACGCCTCTGTTCCAGCGGGGTTAACTCACGCCACCAACGCCGGTACCGGTTCCGGAACCGGTTGCGGTACCGGTTCCACAACCGGCCGCACGCTCTGTCCTGTTGTGTCCTGGAGGCCCTCGATGCGTGTCACCATCGCTGATGTCGCCCGTGAGGCCGGCGTCAGCAAGACGACCGTCTCCCGGGTCATCAACACCAAGGGCGAAGTGGACGGTTCAACGGCTGCCCGTGTTCGTGAAGTGATCGCACAGCTCGGTTATGTGCCCAGTTCGGGCGCCGTCGGTCTGGCCCGCGGCAGCAGCCGTACGGTCGGCATGCTGGTGCCCTCGCTGACCTGGCCGTGGATGGGCGAGGTGCTTCAGGGCGTCGTCGACACCGTCGAGGCCGCCGACTACGGGCTGCTGCTCTTCACCTGCAACCGCGGGGCCGAGTCCGTGGAGCGCTTCACCAGCCAGGTGTCGGCGCGGGCCTTCGACGGACTGGTCGTGGTCGAACCCGAGAACACCCTCGACCACCTCACCGCACTCCACCGCGCGGGCCTGCCGATCGTGCTGATCGACGATCGCGGCCACCATCCCGAGTTCCCCTCCGTCGTGACCACCAACCACGAAGGAGGCGCGTCGGCCGCCCGCCATCTGCAGGCTGCCGGCCGCACCAGGCCCCTGGTCATCACGGGCCCCCAGGACTTCGGCTGCGTACGCGACCGGCTTGCGGGATTCGTCTCCGTCCTGCCCACCGACCTCGTCGTCCGCGGGGACTTCACCGAGATCTGCGGCCGGCTGGCCGTGGAGCGACTCCTCGCCTCCGGCACGGAGTTCGACTCGGTCTTCGCGCACAACGACATCACCGCGGCAGGCGTGCTGCGGGCGCTGCGCGCCGCGGGACGGTCCGTTCCCGGCGACATCGCCGTGGTCGGCTTCGACGACATCCCGATGGCCGAGCACACCGAACCGCCCTTGACCACCGTGCGCCAGCCCACCCGGCAGATGGGTGAGACGGCCGCTCGGATGCTGCTCTCCCACCTCGGCGGCACCGCCGTACCCGACGCACCACTCGTGCTGCCCACCGAACTGGTCGTGCGCCACTCGGCGCCCTAGCGGCCGGGCCGGCCAGGCCCGCCGCTCCCCGTAATCCGTGCAGCAGCCGGCTGCGCGCACCCGCACCGCCCGTACCCGGCGCGCCGAGCGCTGCCCGTTCCCGGATCTCCCAGACCCGCCAGTCCCTCCTGGAGTCGCCATGTCCGCACGCCGTCAGCACACGTTCAGAGCGGTCGCGCTCGCCACCGCGGTGGTCGCGCTCGCCGCCGGATGCTCGTCAGCCAACTCGAACGCCAACAAGGGCGGCGGCGCCGCGTCGGGCGTCCTGAACATCGGCAAGCCGGACGGGCCGCAGACGAACAACAGCAACCCGTTCCTGGCGACCTCGGCGGGCGCCACCCTCGGATACCGCTTCATGATCTACGAGCCGCTGGCGATGGTGAGCCAGATCCGGCCCGCCGACAAGGCCGACCCGTGGCTGGCGACGGACTGGAAGTGGGACCTCAACTACACCAAGGTCACCTTCACCCTGAACGACAAGGCCAAGTGGGCCGACGGAAAGCCGCTGACCGCCGAGGACGTCGCGTTCACCTTCAACCTGCTGAAGAAGCACCCGGCGCTCAACGGCGACGGCATCGCGTTCGGCGGCGTCGAGGTCCAGGGCAAGAAGGTCGTCCTGACCTTCGACGATTCGCAGTACGTCAACCAGAACAAGATCCTCCAGCAGTTCATCGTGCCCAAGCACATCTGGGAAGGCGTCAAGAACCCGGAGACCTGGCCCAACCGCACGCCGGTCGGCTCGGGCCCGTACAAGCTGAAGACGTTCACCCCGCAGACCACGACGCTGACCGCCACGCCCACCTACTGGAAGGGCGCGACGAAGGTCAAGGAGCTGCGCTACAGCACCTACAACGACAACAGCGCGGCCACCACCGCGCTGGCCAGCGGCAAGCTGGAGTGGTCGTTCGTCTTCATGCCGAACTACAAGCAGCTGTACATCGCCAAGGACCCGAAGAACCACAAGCTGTGGTTCCCGTCCGGGCTCGGCATCCACGGCCTGTGGTTCAACACCGCCCGCAAGCCGTTCGACAACCCGGCGCTGCGCAAGGCCATGGCGATGGTCGTCGACCGCAACGCGATCTACACCCAGGCCGAGGCGACCCTCTACCCGGAGATCACCAACCCGACCGGCATCCCGCTGCCCGCGGGCAAGTCCTTCATCGCCCCCGACTACAAGGCCGCCACCACCGAGCCGGACGTCGAGGGGGCCAAGAAGGTCCTGGAGAAGGCCGGCTTCACGCTCAGCGGCGGCGTGCTGAAGGACCCGGGCGGCAAGGCGGTGAAGCTGACCTTCACCGACCCGGCCGGCTGGAACGACTACATCACCGGCCTCGCGATCATCAAGGACAACATCAAGAAGATCGGCATCGACGCCAAGGTCAAGACGCAGACCGCCGACGCCTGGAACGCGGACGTGGCCAACGGCAACTTCGACGCCACCCTCCACTGGACCAACAGCGGCTCGACCCCGTACGACATGTACCAGAACATCATGGACGGCGCGCTGCTCCAGCCCATCGGCAAGCCCTCCCAGCTCGGCAACTTCGGCCGCTTCAAGAACACCGAGGCGACCGAGGCGCTCAAGGACTTCGCCAACGCCAAGACCGACACCGCCCGCACCACGGCCATGAACACGCTGCAGAAGATCATGGTCGAGCAGGCGCCGATGATCCCCACCGCCGCCGCCCCCATCGGGGCCGAGTACTCCACCAAGAACTGGGTGGGCTGGCCCACCGAGGCCGACCCGTACGCCGACCCGCAGCACACCCAGCGCTCGGCGCTCGAAGTCGTGCTGAAGCTCAAGCCGTCGAAGTAGCACCCAGGGATCCAGGTACCGGCCATGTCTGAACAGCTCGAAAAGAACCACGTCGTGCTCGAAGCACGCGGAGTCACCAAGCACTTCGCCGTCCGGCGCACCGGCCGCGATCTCGCCACCGGCAAGCGCCGCACCGTCCATGCCGTCGACGACGTCTCGCTGCAACTGCGGCGCGGCACCGTCACGGCACTGGTGGGGGAGTCGGGCTCCGGAAAGTCCACCGTCGCCAGACTGCTCGCCCAGCTGTATCCGCTCACCAAGGGCGAGATCCATCTGGGCGGGCAGCCGGTGAAGGCCGGACGTGGCCGGTCCTTCCGCAGTTACGTACGCCGGGTCCAGCTCATCTTCCAGGACCCGTTCGCCTCGCTGAACCCGGTGCACACCGTGCGCTACCACCTGACCCGCGCCCTGAAGATCCACGGCCGGGCGGGCAGCGGCGAGGAGGAACTGGAACAGAATCTGACCGCTCTGCTGAACCGCGTCCAGCTGACTCCTCCTCATCAGTACCTGGACAAGTTCCCGCACGAGCTGTCGGGAGGTCAGCGCCAGCGCGTGGCCATCGCCCGCGCGCTCGGCGCCGACCCCCAGGTACTCCTTGCCGACGAGCCCGTCTCGATGCTGGACGTCTCCATCCGGCTCGGGGTGCTCAACCTGCTCAAGGACCTCAAGGACCGCATGCACCTCGCGATCCTCTACATCACCCACGACATCGCCTCCGCCCGCTACTTCGCGGACTCCACGCTGGTGATGTACGCGGGCCGGATCGTGGAGGGCGGGGACAGTGAGACCGTCACGCAGCGCCCCGCGCACCCCTACACCCAGCTGCTGATCGCCTCGGCGCCCGACCCGGACCGGGTGGTCGCCGAAGAGGAGCAGGAGGAGACCGGCAGCGGCGAGCCACCGTCGCTCATCGCGCCCCCGGCCGGCTGCCGCTTCCATCCGCGCTGCCCCAAGGCGATGGAGCGCTGCCGCACCGAGCTGCCGCCCCGCTTCGACCTGGCCGACGGCCAGTGGGCGGCCTGCTGGCTGTACGCCGACGGCGACCACGAGAAGGAGGCCGCGAAGTGAAGTACCTGCTCCAGAGGCTCGCCTTCTACCTGGTCACCGCATGGGCGGCGATCACCATCAACTTCCTCATCCCGCGGATGATGCCCGGCGACCCGGTGCAGGCCCTCATCGCCCGCTTCCAGGGACAGCTGGACACCAGCGCCATCGACTCCCTCAAGGCCCTCTTCGGCCTGGACAAGCACCAGTCGCTGTGGCAGCAGTACACCGACTACTGGGGCCATCTGCTCGACGGCGACCTCGGCCTCTCCTTCACCTTCTTCCCGACGCCGGTCAGCGAGGTCATCGCCCAGTCGCTGCCGTGGACGCTCGCGCTCGTCGGCATCACCACGCTGATCAGCTTCGTGCTCGGCACCGGCATCGGGGTGTTCACCGGCTGGCGGCGCGGCTCCTGGCTGGACAGCCTGCTGCCCGTCACCACCTTCATCTCCGCCATCCCGTACTTCTGGCTCGGCCTCATCGCCATCTCGCTGTTCGCCGTGAAGTGGCCGCTCTTCCCGGCCGCCGGCGGCTACGACAACTCGCTGGTGCCCGCCTTCGACTGGCCGTTCATCTCCAGTGCGCTCTACCACGGCGTGCTGCCCGGCCTCACCATCGTGCTCAGCGCGGTGGCCGGCTGGATCCTCGGCATGCGGAACATGATGGTGACGGTCTCCTCGGAGGACTACGTCATGGTCGCCCAGGCCAAGGGGCTCTCCGAGCGCCGGGTGATGTTCGGGTACGCCGCCCGCAACGCGATCCTGCCCAACATCTCCGGCTTCGCGCTCTCGCTCGGCTTCATCGTCGGCGGCACGCTGCTGGTGGAGATGGTCTTCTCCTACCCGGGCATCGGCTACCAGCTCTTCCAGGGCGTGGGCGCCAAGGACTACCCCCTGATGCAGGGCGTCTTCCTGATCATCACGCTGTCCGTCCTGGCGGCGAACCTCCTCGCCGACGTCCTCTACATGATCCTCGACCCCCGCACCCGAAGGGAGGCCTAGGACACATGGCCGTCACCGCCACAGAGGTCGCCGTGCTCGACGCGACCGAGACCCCGGCCGCAAGCAAGCGCAGGTTCCGCTTCCTGCGCGGCCGCAAGACCGTCGTCGGACTCTGCATCCTGCTCTTCTTCGTGATCATCGCCGTCATCGGCCCGTGGATCGCCCCGTACGACCCCGACACGATGAGCAATCAGCTGCTCCAGCCGCCGTCCGGGGCCCACTGGTTCGGCACCACCCAGACCGGCCAGGACGTGCTCTCGCAGATCCTCGTCGGCACCCGAGGCGTCCTCGTCGTCGGATTCATCGCGGGCATCATCGCGACGATCCTGTCCGTACTGATCGGCGTGAGCGCCGGCTTCCTCGGCGGCACCGCCGACGAGGTGCTCTCCCTGCTCTCCAACGTCTTCCTGGTCATCCCCGGACTGCCGCTGATCATCATCATCGCCAGCTTCGTCTCCGACACCGGCGACCTGCTGATCGCCGGCGTCATCGCCCTGACCTCCTGGGCCTGGGGAGCCCGGGTGCTGCGCGCCCAGACGCTCTCGCTGCGCCGCCGGGACTACGTCGAGGCGGCCCGCGCCACCGGTGAGTCGACCTGGCGGATCATCTTCTTCGAGGTGATGCCGAACCTGACCGCCGTCATTGCCTCGGGGTTCGTCGGCACGGTCATCTTCGCGATCCTCTCCGAGATCACCCTCGCCTTCATCGGCGTCGCCGACATCTCCAACTGGAACTGGGGGACCGTCCTGTTCTGGGCGCAGTCCAACCAGGCCCTGGCCCAGGGCGCGTGGTGGTGGTTCGTCCCGGCCGGGCTCTGCATCGCCCTGCTGGGCATGTCGCTCGCCCTCATCAACTTCGGCATCGACGAATTCGTCAACCCGCGCCTGCGCACCGAGACCGGCGGATCCCGCAAGGTCAGGATGCGGGTCGGCTTCACACCCGTGGCCCGTTCCGCCCCGCCGGCCGAGCCGCGGGCCGGGCGCGAGCGTACGCACGACAAGGAGTCCCGCTCATGAACGAGCCCGTCCTCACCATCAGCGGCCTCAACGTCGACTACGGGACCGGCGACGATGCCGTGCACGCGCTGCGCGACATCGACCTCACCCTGCACCGGGGCGAAGTCCTGGGCCTCGCGGGCGAGTCGGGCTCCGGCAAGTCCACGCTGGCGTACGCGGTCACCCGGCTGCTCTCCCCGCCCGGCGTGATCACCGGCGGCGAGGTCCACTACCACCAGCGCGACGGCGAGGCCCTCGACCTGCTGACCCTGTCGGCGCCCGAACTGCGGGCCTTCCGCTGGCAGGAGCTGTCGATCGTCTTCCAGGGCGCGATGAACTCCCTCAACCCGGTGCACACGGTCCACAGCCAGCTCACCGACGTACTCCAGGCCCACCGCCCGGAGATGCGGAAGGCCGAACGGACCGACCGGGCCAAGGAGCTCCTCGGTCTGGTCGGGATCTCAGCCGACCGGCTCGGCGCCTACCCGCACCAGCTCTCCGGCGGGATGCGCCAGCGCGTCATGATCGCGATGGCACTCGCGCTGGAACCCGAGGTCGTCATCATGGACGAGCCCACGACGGCCCTGGACGTCGTCATGCAGCGCCAGATCCTGCGCCAGCTGGTCAAGCTCCGCGAGGAGCTGGGCTTCTCGGTCGTCTTCATCACGCACGACATCTCGCTCCTGATCGAGTTCTCCGACCGGATCGCGATCATGTACGGCGGGCGGATCGTCGAAGAGGCCGGGGCGTCCGACATCTACCGGGAACCCCGCCACCCCTACAGCGACGGACTGCTGCACTCCTTCCCCGCGCTGCACGGCCCCCGCCGCGAGCTCAGCGGTATCCCGGGCTCACCCCCGCACCTGTCCGCGATGCCCGCCGGCTGCGCCTTCCACCCCCGCTGCGCCAAGAAGGTCGACGCCTGCGACAGCCACGTCCCGGTGCTCGCCGCACCGGCCGGGGACGGCTCCCGCTCGGTCGCCTGCTGGCTCCACCAGGAGGCCCCGGCCGCTGCTGCCGCCACCACCGTCCCGGCCGCCCGCTCGTAGCGCCTTCGGAGGGTCCGTCCATGGGGAGCCCTCTTCGCCACGCACACCACAGGAGAACCATGAACCTCGTCACCCCCCAGGCCTACGCCCGCGAGATCGCCGCCCGGGCCGTACCCGGTCTGCCCGCGGACTTCCGCTGGGGCGTCGCCACGGCCGCGTACCAGATCGAGGGAGCGGCGGCCGAGGACGGCAGAACGCCGTCCATCTGGGACACGTACTGCAGGGTGCCGGGCATGGTCGTCCGCGGTGAGAACGGTGACGTGGCCTGCGACCACTACCACCGGATGCCCGAGGACGTCTCGCTGATCGCCGGCCTGGGCGTGGACACCTACCGCTTCTCGCTGGCCTGGCCGCGCATCCAGCCCGGCGGCCGGGGCCCCGCCAACGCCAAGGGCCTGGACTTCTACAAGCGCCTCCTCGACGAGCTGGAGGCCAAGGGCGTCACCCCGTGGGTCACCCTCTACCACTGGGACCTGCCGCAGGAGCTGGAGGACGCGGGCGGCTGGCCCGCCCGCGACACCGCCCTCCGCTTCGCCGAGTACACCGCCCTCGCCCACGACGCCCTGGGTGACCGGGTGAAGCACTGGACCACGCTGAACGAGCCGTGGTGCTCGGCGATGCTCGGGTACGCGTACGGCAACCAGGCCCCCGGCCGGCAGAACTTCGGCGAGGCCATCCACGCCGTCCACCACCTGCTGCTGGGCCACGGCCTCGCCGCCCGGTACATGAGGGAGCAGGCCGCCGCCCGCGGCAACGAGCTCGAACTGGGCCTCACCCTCAACCTGGGCACCGCCACCCCCGAGACCGGCAGCCGTGAGGACGCCGAGGCCTGCCGCCGCGCCGACGGACTCGGTGCCCGGATCTACCTGGACCCGGTCGTCAAGGGCGCCTACCCCGAGGACATCGTCACCGACCTCGCCGCCCAGGGCATCGAACTGCCCGTCCAGGACGGCGACCTGGCGGCCATCGCCACCCCGCTGGACGTCCTCGGCGTCAACTTCTACCGCGGCTCGCTCTTCTCCGGCGTGACGGAACAGGGCGCGGCGCTCGACGCCGAAGGGCTGCCCGTCACCCGCGTCGTCGAGCGCGACCTGCCGCGCACCGCGATGGACTGGGAGATCACCCCCACCGCCCTCACCGACCTGCTCGTCCGTCTGGAGAACGACTACGGACTCCCGACGGTCGTCACCGAGAACGGCGCGGCCTTCGACGACACCGTCTCCCCGGACGGCGGGATCCACGACGCCGACCGCACCACCTATCTCGCCGACCACATCGCCGCCGTCGCCGCCGCCCGAGCCCAGGGGGCGGACGTCCGGGGCTACTTCGCCTGGTCGCTGATGGACAACTTCGAGTGGTCCTACGGCTACGACAAGCGATTCGGCATCGTCCGCGTCGACTACGACACGCAGGTGCGGACGCTCAAGGACAGCGCCAAGTGGTACCGCGACACCATCCACCTCACCCGCAACGCGTAGCTGCGCATGCGCAGTCGCGCAGCCCCATTGATACGAACGGGAGCCCCACCGTGCCCTCTCGTACGACTCTGGCAGCCACCACCGCCGCACTGTTAGCACTCGCCGCCCCCATGGCCTTCGCGGCCCCCGCCCCACGGGCCGCCGCGCAGGCCGCGGCCTGGGACACCGACCGGGCGGCCGCCGCCTACACCTCCGACCCCGGGTCCGTCACCGCGTCCGGCAGCGAGAGCGACGCCACCGGACCGGGTGCCGCCGCCGACGGCGACGGCACCACCCACTGGACGGGCAACGCCGCCGACGACGCCTGGATCAGCGTCGACCTCGGCTCCGCCATCCGGATCAGCCAGGTCATCCTGGACTGGGACGAGGCCGCCTACGGCAAGAAGTACGTCCTGGAGGTGTCCGGGAACGGCACCGACTGGACCACCTTCTACACCGAGGACGACGGCACCGGCGGCAGCGTCACCGCGCACACCTATCCGCAGGAGGTCACCGGCCGCTACGTCCGGATGCGCGGCATCCAGCGCGCCACCGCGACCGGCTACTCGCTCTCCTCCTTCAAGGTGTACGGGGGTGAGCCCGCCCCCGCCTCCACCACCCGTGCCAACCTCGCCCTGAACCATCCCGCGTACGGCGATCTCTACCAGGACGCCGGCAGCTCGCCCGCCTTCGTCACCGACGGCGGCTGGCCGGCCGACCTCAAGGGGGGCGCGTCCCGCTGGTCAAGTGACTGGAACGCGAACCGCTGGGTCGGTGTCGACCTCGGCGCCACCTCCACGATCGACAGCGTCGACCTGTACTGGGAGGCGGCCTACGGCGTCGACTACCGGATCCAGGTCTCCGACGACAACCGCACCTGGCGCACCGTCTACCAGCCGTCCGCCGACGAGGTCGCCGCGCGCCGCGCCGATGTGCAGGCACCGGGCGACGCCGCCGGACGCCACGACACGGTCACCCTGCCCACCCCGGCGACCGGCCGCTACGTCCGGATGCTCGGTGTCGAACGGCGCTCCTTCTACAACCCCGCCCCGTCAACCGCCCAGTTCGGCTACTCGCTCTACGAGTTCCAGGTCTGGGGCACCGGCGGCAGTGCGGACGCCGCCTATCCGGCCCTGCCCAAGGACCCCGGCGGCGCGTACAGCACCACGTTCTACGACGACTTCACCGGCTCGGACCTGGACCGCTCCAAGTGGCGGGTGGTGCGCACCGGAACGGAGATGGGACCCGTCAACGGCGAGTCGCAGGCCTATGTCGACTCGCCGGACAACATCCGTACCGAGAACGGCTCACTCGTCCTGGAGTCGAAGTACTGCAAGGGCTGCACCCCGACGCCGAACGGCACCTTCGACTTCACATCGGGCCGCGTCGACACCAACACCAAGTTCGACTTCACCTACGGCAAGGTCAGCGCCCGGATGAAGCTGCCGGTCGGTGACGGCTACTGGCCCGCCTTCTGGCTGCTCGGCAGCAACGTCGACGACCCCGATGTCTCCTGGCCCGGCTCGGGCGAGACGGACATCATGGAGAACATCGGCTACGGCGACTGGACCAGCTCCGCGCTGCACGGCCCCGGCTACTCGGCCGACGGCAACATCGGCAAGCAGCAGACCTACCCGGACGGCGGCCGCGCCGACGCATGGCACACCTACGGCGTCGAGTGGACGCCCGAAGGCATGACGTTCACCGTGGACGAGCAGGCCGTGCAGACGACCTCCCGCCAGAAGCTGGAGTCCACCCGTGGCCAGTGGGTCTTCGACCACAACCAGTACCTGATCCTCAACCTGGCCCTCGGCGGCGCCTATCCCGCCGGATGGAACAAGGTCACCGAGCCCTACTGGGGTCTTCCGCAGTCCAGCGTCGACCGCATCGCGCAGGGCGGCATCAAGGCGGAGATCGACTGGGTACGGGTCGAGCAGAAGTAGCCGGACGGACGCGGGCCGGACCGTCGTCGGGCAGGTCCGGCCGCTGGTCCACCCGGTACCCCGGCGGGCAGGACCCGCCGGGGTACCGGGCTGTGCGGAACAGCCCTCAGCTGCACGCCTCGATGGGCTTGAACGACCTGACCCCGTTCGTGCCCTGCGGCGCTCCGAGGAACTCGGCCTTCTGGATCTTGCCGGTCTCCGTGTCGCTCTTCGCGGTGTATCCGAGTGACACTCCGGCCTTTATCTCGAAGCCCGACTCCTTGCTGTTCGCCTTCACCTGGTGGTTCGTCCTGCTGCTGATGGCGTTGTCGTGGAGAAGACGGGCGTACGGGTCCTTGCTCTTGGAGAGCGGCGTTCCCGGCTTGTCGGGCGACTCCCGGGGAATGTCGTCGGTCATCATCCCGGTGAGCGTCTTGCCGTCCACGTTCGGTTTGCCCTCGGAACTGCCGACGATGTCGTTGTTCCCGCGCCCGATGGCCTCTTCCGCCATCTCCCGGTTCGCGCGCTGCTCGTCCGTGATCTCCGTCTCCGGAGGAAAGGCGAGGGTCGTGGTGGTGGTCTCCACGTCCTTGAGGGCGTCCTTGTTCCCACCCTTTACGGTGCCCTTCGCGCCCTTGCGGTGCTTGCCCTTGCGGTGCTTGCCGCTGCCCCCCTTGGCCTCCTTGTCCGCCTCGGCGCTGGTGGAATCGCTGCCCTCCTTGGTGACGGTCTTGACGACGTCGATCCGGGCCAGCTTCCCCTTGTTCGGGCCGGAGGAGTATCGCGTGACGGTGATGGCGCCGTTGAATCCGATGCCGGCCTCGTTCTTGCTCTTGGCGGGACCGTCCTTCTTGCCCCAGCTTTTGCTCGCCTTGGCACTGACCTCGAAGTCACGCGTGGTGGAGACGACCGGCGGGTGCAGCCAGTCGTTGGTCGAGGTGCGCTTCATTCCGCTCGCGTCGACGGCTCCGGCGATCCCGTAGGCGTTGTTCCCCGTGTCGCCCTCGAGCCCGAGCTCGGCGTTCCCCTTCACCTTCGTCTCTTCGGTGGTGATGTGGTTGTCCTTGTACTCCTCGCTGAAGTTCTTGCGCTCGTCCTTGTCGAGGTCGACGCCGAAGATCCGCAGGAATCCCTTTCCGGCCTCCTTCGGGGGAGAGTCCTGAAGGTCCTTGACCTTCTTCTGGAACTCGGAGGCCTTCTTTGGATCGGAGAAGACCCAGGAGTCGCCGTCCTTCACCTCCACCCCGGCGCCCAGATCGAGGATGTTGACCTTCTTGCCCCCGACCTTCGCTTTGACCCCGGTCTCCGCGCCGGCCGAGCCGCCCTCCTGGACGGTGATGACGACCCGCTTCCCGGTGCCCTTCTTCCCGTCCGGGAGGGTCTCCGACTCGTCGGTGAACTCCTCCCGCTTCATGGTGAACTTGCTGCCAAGCTTGACGAACGCGACCTTGGCTTCCTGCCCGGTGTCGCTCTGCTCGTTCTTCGTGTTGCACAGCACGGGCCGGTAGGACTTGTCCTTGTCCTCGGACTTCGGGCCCTTGGCACCGGTGCTGGTGATGTCGCAGTTCGAACCACCCGTCAGACTGCATATCTGGGCCGTGATCCGCTGCGTCAGGTCGCCGCCGATGCCTGTGGCGGCAATGCCCCCCACGACCGCGACGACCACGACGACGACGCCCGCGTAGTCGATGGCGCCCTGCCCGGCATCGGCCGACAGCCGGCCGGATACCGGCCTCGGCCAGTCGAAGCGTTTCATGTCCCCCGCCCCCTCCCCGCGGGGCATCCGCGGGGTGATGAAGTTTTTCAAGAATGTGTGAATGCCTCGCGTGCGCGGCGAGACGTCAGCCCGTGACTCCTGCTGCCCGGCAAGGAGGCCGCGGACGACGAAAGGCCGCCGATCGCTACCGGACCGGCTGGTGGACCTGATGCGCGGCGGTCAGGAACCCCGGACCGCCGCACGGTTCACTCGGAGTCGACGACCCTGACCGTCTCCACGACCTTCTCCAGCTCGTCGGAGCTCAGAGCGGATTCGGTGGCGTTGATCCGGACCAGGAAGGTCTCGCCGCTCTTGTCCGTGCCCACCACGTCGACCCCGTTGACCGGTTCGCCCTTGGGCGGCGAACCGGCTGCGCCGGTTCCTTCGAAGGAATAGTTGATCCGCTGGCCGTCATCCGTGCCGCTGACCTCGGAGTCCTTGAACTTCTCGATCTTCGACCGGAGTTCGTGGTCACCGAGGGCGGAGGCCGCCGCCTTCCCGGCGTCACGGGAGTCGTCGTACTCGACCACGACCGAGATCTGCCCGAGCTTGCGTCCGTCCCGCTCCAGCACCGCCGCCGCGTCGGCCGCCTCGGGCCGATCCGCTCCGGACAGGGCCTTCCACCCGGTGGGGTAGTCCACCGTGATCCCGGACGACGTCAGCCGTTCGTAACCCTGCGCGGGCGCCTCGCCCTCCGCCTCGCTTCCGCAGCCGGCGAGCAGCAGCATCGCGGCCGCCGCCCCGCCCAGCATCGCGGCACCCCGCCGACGCGCATGTTCTGCTCTCCGCACCGTTGCGCCTGTCGGTCCGCGGTGCTCCATGCTCGTGGGTCCTTCCGTGCGAGGTGATCGCGGTAGGGGAATTGATCTCCCGGGACTGTACAGATCACCGCCCGTCACCGCATGGGCCCACGGGCCCAAATCCTGTACATGTTCGATCGCCTGACGTGCCGTCCGGCAGCGTGTCCGGCCACCGGGTGGTGTCAGAGCGCCACCGCGGCGATCCCCGTGTCCGTGACCACGTACAGCCTGCCGTCGGCAACCAGGGGGAAGTCGCCCGCGCCGGGTTCGCCCGTCACACACCAACGCGCCGTTCCGGTACGGGCGTCGTAGGCCCATGTCTGCGTGTCGTGAGCCACCAGTACCCAGTCCTGCGCCGCGACCGCCCGGGAGGTGCAGACGCCGGACTCCGTGCGCCACAGCTGCTTGCCGTCGGTTGTGGCCCTCGCGGTGACGTAGCCGCCGGGCTTCTCCCCGCCGCCGGAGAAGGGGTTATGGAATCCCGAGCCGGCCGGGTGCGCGCCCGGGAAGCCGGAGGTCGACGCCAGAAAGAATGCCGCCCCGCCCGGCTCCGCCCCGCCCGATGCCGCCGCGGGCCCCGCCGGCGAGTCGACCGTGATGCGCCAGCGCCTGTCGCCCGTCCTGGCGTCATACGCGTACACGGCTCCGGTCCCGACGTCGCAGACGTGAACCGTGCGCCCGTCGGCGGAGACAGTGAGCTCCGCGCCGATGGTGTCCGCGGACTCCTTCGGCGGCGCGGCGGCCTTCCACCGCCGCTCTCCGGTGGACAGGTCGTACGCGCTCACTTCGTCCGCCGTGCCTGTCCCGGTCGCGTACAGCAGCTGCGGCCCGAGCGCCACGCTGTCCTGTTTCGGCAGCGACCAGCGCGGCTCACCCGTCTGCGGATCGAGCGCCGAGAGCCGGTCGCCGTCCCGGTCGTCCGCGATCAGCTGTCCGCGGTGACGGTCCTCCAGCAGCAGCCGGTTGCCCCCGGCACGCCACTTCACCCGCCCGGTCCCGGCCTCCAGCCCGCACAGCACGCCCTTGACCAGGGTCCTGGTGCCGCCTGCCTCGTCGGCCGCCGACTTCGTCCCCATCAGTACGCAGACCGTCGAGCCGATCACCACCGGGGCCTCCGGCGGGCCGCCGCCCAGCGGCTCGCTCGCCCAGCGCCGGCTGCCGTCCGCGTCGGCCAGAGCAGTGACGTGACCACCCTCGGCCAGGGCGTAGACGGTTCCACCGGCGATCGTGACGGGCCCGAGCGTCACGTCCCCCGGCTTGTCGCCGGACACCTCGGCCACCCACCGCCTGCGGCCGGTCCCGGCGCTCAGCGCGTGCACGGACAGCGGGCCGCCGGCCGTGAGGTAGAGGGAGTCGCCCGAGACATTCAGCCGGCTCAGTCCGGCGGAGGCCCCGTCCGCCGGGTAGGTCCAGGCACTCTGCCGTTCGGGCGGGGTCGCGATGGCCGTGCCGTCCGAGTCGCCGAGGACCTTCCACGCCACCACGGCCCCGGCTCCCACGACCCCGGCCCCGAGCACGGTCCGGCGGCCGATGTGGCGTCCGTTGCTCCTGGAATGACCTCGTGTGTTCACTGCTTTGCCCTTCGCGCCCGGTGGCTGACGTGACGACTGAGATAGCGTGTGCGGCCCGCGACCCGTGACAAGCCCGAGGAGTGAGAGGCACAGATGTACGGCATGCGCAGTGACCAGGCCCCGGCGTCAGCACATCACACAGGGACATGGGGGAGCCAGGCGCGCCCGAACTGGTTCTTCCCGCTGGTCCGTTCCTGGGCGGTCGGCCTCGTGACGCTGACGCTGACGGGTGTGCTGGTGAACTACGCGGTGCAGGACGTCTTCGATTCGCGCCTCTACTCCTTCGGCTGGCGGGTCGCCCTCGTCTACATCCCCAACGTGCTGACGATGACGGCCTGCGCCCTGGCCGCCGCCCGTGTCCATCGTGCCCCGCACCGCGACTCGCCGCCCCGTCACCTGACGGCGGCCCTGGCGGTCCCGGTCTTCGCCCTGGCGGTTTCGCTGGTCAACGGCTGGGGTGACCTCGACACGGAGGTCGGCTCGATGATGGTCGCCGCCGTGCTGCTGGGGAGCACCCTGGCGCTCGGGGTGGACCGGGTGCTGGAGAGCAGGCGCTGACCTGGCCGGTGCCCGGCGCCGGGGCGCACGTGTCGGTCATCTGGGTTACGTTCGAGGTATGCGGAACAGGCTGTTCCCGACCCTGCTGGCCGGCCTGCTGCTGATTCTGTCGGCGGCAGCCTTCGGTCTGGCTCCGGCGTCCGCCATGCCTGCCGCGGCACCGGCCTCCACGGTGAACGACGTCGCCCAGGCGCTGCGCAGGAGCCCGGTGTACGTCGACCCGGCCGCGGCCGGACAGCTCTCGCGCAGCCAGGCCTCCGCCCTGACGAAGAAGATCAGGAGTGCCGACAAACCGGTGTTTGTGGCCGTGCTGCCGCAGACGTCGGCCTTCCCCGCGTCGAGCGTGCTCAGGACCCTGCGCACCGACACCGGAATCACCGGCGTCTACGCCATCCGCCTCGGCGACGGCTTCAACGCCGGCGCCGACCCGCAGGTGATGTCCGAGCAGGCGGTGAACAACCTCACGGCCGCGGTGAAGGCACCCGGCACCGGCCCCGATGCCGCAGCCCAGCTGAACGCCTTCGTCGACCGTGCCGTCGAGCAGGCCCGCGGCCACGCCCCGGACTCCTGGGGTGGCTCCTCGTCCGGCGGCGGCTCGTCGGCCGCCGGACTGATCGCGGTCGGCGCGGTGGTGGTCATCGGCGGCGCGGGCGCGTACACGGTCGTGCGCCGCAACCGCAGGCGCAAGGAGGCCGAGGAACAGGCCGCGCTCGACAGGCTCCGGGTCGTCGTGGACGAGGACATCACGGCGTACGGGGAGACACTGGACCGGCTCGACTTCCATCCCGCGGAGGCGGGTGCCGACGACTCGATGCGCGCGGACTACGAACGGGCCCTCGACTCCTACGAGAGCGCGAAATCGCGGATGGAGCGCGCCCGGCACCCCTCCGACGTGCGCGGGGTGACCGAGGCGCTGGAGGACGGGCGTTACTCACTCGCCGTCCTGGAGGCCCGCCGCACCGGCGGTGAACTGCCGGCCCGCCGCCCGCCCTGCTTCTTCGACCCGCGCCACGGCCCGTCGGTGGCCGACGTCCGCTGGTCCCCGTCGGGCGGTACGGCCCGCGAGGTCCCGGTGTGCGGCGCCGACGAGATCCGGCTGCGCGACGGCGAGGACCCGATGAGCCGCACCGTCGACATGGGCGACGGCCGCCGCCGCCCCTACTGGGAGGCGGGCCCGGCCTACGGCCCCTGGGCGGGCGGCTACTTCGGCGGCGGCCTGCTGCCCGGCCTGCTGGTCGGCACCATGCTCGGCTCGATGCTCTCCACCCCGGCGTACGCGGCGGAGTACGGCGGAGGCGACTTCGGCTCGGGCGGCGACTTCGGAGGGGGCGACTTCTCCGGTTCCGACTTCGACTCCTCGGGCTTCGGCGGCGGCGGGTTCGGTGACGGCGGCGGCTTCGGTGACGGCGGCGGCTTCGGCAGCGGTGGCGGGGACTTCGGGGGTGGCGGGTTCTAGGGCCGGTTGTTCGACTCGGCAGCGATGAGTTCCGGACGGGGCGGCAGTCTCTGTTCCCGTACGCCTGATCCGCAGCCCGAGGAGTGAGTGACCATGCGCATCGTCATCAGCGAGTTCATCAGCCTGGATGGCGTCGTACAGGCCCCGGGCGGTGCCGAGGAGGACCCGTCCGGCGGCTTCGCCCACGGCGGCTGGTCGCACCCCTTCTTCGACCCGGAGGTGGTGGGCGGCTCCTTCAACGACTCGCTGAGCGAGGCCGCCGCCCTGCTGTTCGGCCGCCGCACCTGGCAGACGATGGCCGCGGCATGGCCCGAGCGGGCCGGCGACCCGTTCGCCGACCGGATGAACGCCATCGAGAAGTACGTCGTGACCGACACTCTGGGCGACGACGACCTGACGTGGAACAACACCGAGCGCATTTCCGGCGAGAAGTTCACCGCCCGCATCCAGGAGCTGCGGGGGACCGGCGACGGCGACCTGCTGGTCATGGGCAGCCCCACGCTCGTACGCAGTCTGCTGAGCGAGGGCCTGGTCGACGAACTCCGGCTCGTGATCATGCCGGTGCTGCTGGGCGGCGGAAAGTCGATCTTCCCCGAGGACGGCGGACTGCGCACGCTCGAACTGGTCTCGGCGGTCACCAGCGGCACGGGCGTGCAGGTGTGCACCTACCGTCCGGTGGCGAAGGCCTAGGCAGACGGCGGGGCGTTCTTCACGGGCGCTGCGGCGGCCTCCACGGGCGCCGCAGCGCCCGCCAGTCCGGGAAACTTCTGTGAAGCGACGGTCGTTCGTGCAGCTCACCGGCGCGGAGACTGGTCTAGACCACTAACGAAACGGGAAACTATTTACCCATCGCCTTCTCCTGTGGCTGACTATGTCGTGTTCGCGACAACGAAACCGCGTGGCAACTCGACGCGCGTAGACCGTCGCCGAACCGCATGTCCTGTCCCCCCACAAGCAGGAGGCCGCCATGTTCCCCCGGAGCATTTCCCTCAGGTCCACCCAGAAGAGACTCACCGTGGCCGGTGTCGTCGGCACGAGTGCCGCGCTGCTGTTCAGCCTGATGTCCCCCGCCGCGTCGGCGGCGCCCGCGCCGGACAACCCCGTGCCTTACGGCAAGGGCTACATGGGCGTCGGCTATCTCCAGGACGGCAAGGACTTCAAGCCGGACGCCCGCCAACTGCACCTCGGGGCCAGGGCGGACGCCGACCTCAAGGCGAACCCCGAGGGCGTCGACGTCTCCAGCTGGCAGGGGGGCATCAACTGGAGCTCGGTGCGCGGCGCGGGCATCGAGTTCGCCTGGATGAAGGCGACCGAGGGCCTGACCTACACGGACCCGACGTTCAGTGACAACTACCTGAACGCCTACAACGCCGGTGTGATCCGGGGCGCTTACCACTTCGCGCGGCCGGATGTCTCCGGTGGTGCCGCCCAGGCGAACTTCTTCGCGGACCACGGCGGCGCGTGGTCCCGTGACAACCTCACGCTGCCCGGCGTGCTGGACATCGAGGGCACCTGCTACGGCTACTCCCAGGCGGACATGCAGCAGTGGGTCCTCGACTTCTACAACACGTACAAGGCCCGCACGGGCCGTGACGTCGTGATCTACACCAGCCCGAGCTGGTGGAACGAGTGCACCGGCGGCTGGGACGGCATGGCCGCCCGCAGCCCGCTGTGGGTCGCGAACTGGACCACCGGCACCCCCAGCATCCCGTCGGGCTTCCCGTCCTGGACGGTCTGGCAGTACAGCTCCACCGGCGCGGTGGGCGGCGTCTCGGGCAACGTCGACCGGGACCGCTTCGGCGGTGACCGCTCCCGCCTGCTGGCTCTGGCCAACAACACCCCGTGACGGTGGACGCCGGAACACGCCGCCCCCTCCCGGGCGTGGCCCCTGCGTGAGGGGTGCGCGGGCCCGAGCGGCCCCCCCGCCCCTCCCGCCCCCGCGTCGCCGCCCCCGGGCCCGCGCGGCGCCACCACCGGTCACGAAGGAGGTAGTCACAGTCTCGTATACACAACAGGACCTGCCGACCA
>NZ_JBHVWF010000031.1:0-70066 GCF_042882365.1 Streptomyces sp. NPDC058221
GGGTTGCGTTACGGGTGCCGGTGGCCGAGCCGGTGCTCGGTCGCCAGGTCCCGCTTGTCGAGCACCGCGTCGTACTTCGCGAGCGGCTTCGCCTTCGCCGGGTCCGCCTGGACGGCGGCCGGGGCGACGCCCGCCCAGCGCAGGATGGCCGCGGTGGCCGTGGCGTTCTCGGCCGGGACCAGACCCGCCACGTTCGATCCGTGGTTGCCGCCGGGCTGGGTGAAGACATAGCTGTCACGGGCGCCCGCGCCGAGCCGGAAGCGCTCCGCGCCCCACGGGTCGTTCTGCCCGTACACGTACAGCATGTGGTCGGCGTGGTGCGTCACCCAGTTGTCGATGTCGCGCATCACCCCGGTCCGTTCC
The DNA here is from genome assembly GCF_042882365.1 of Streptomyces sp. NPDC058221. NCBI lineage: Bacteria > Bacillati > Actinomycetota > Actinomycetes > Kitasatosporales > Streptomycetaceae > Streptomyces > Streptomyces sp. NPDC058221. The sequence continues at coordinate 364 of NZ_JBHVWF010000031.1, forward strand.
TTCATCGGGATGGAGCGCGGCACGAAGGTGCGCGGCGGCTGGTAGCCGTACCGGCTCAGCTTGCCGAGCCAGGGCTGCTTGATGTCGGGGGAACCGAGCTGGGTGCCCGCCTGGTAGTAGTACGGCGTGTACCCCTCCAGGCCCTGGTCGGCGTAGGCGGAGAAGCCGGAGATGGAGTCGACCGAGTCCCAGATCGCCTGGTCGGTGGCGGTCTTGGCGTCGGCCGGGATCGAGTCGCAGTCGGCGAGCAGGCTGTACTGCCAGAACGCCCAGATGTAGTCCATGACCACGGCCTCGTACGCCTTGTCCAGGGTGCCGACGGTGCTGAAGGTGTAGCCGTTGTCGGCGGCGTACTGCGCGTACTTCTTCTCCAGGGGCTTACGGCGGACCAGCGCCTCGCGCTGCACGCCGTTCAGCTTGTCGCGGCACTCCTTGGTGCCCACGTGTCCCAGGAACCGGTCGTAGGCCGAATCCTCCTTGTTGACCACGTCGTTGGGCGCGACATACGCGACGACGCCGTCCATGTCCTTCGGGTAGTAGCGCTCGTAGTACGTGGCCGTCATGCCGCCCTTGGAACCGCCGGTGGTCAGCCAGTTCTTCGAGTAGATCTTCTTCAGCGCCGTGAAGACCCGGTGCTGGTCACTGGCGGCCTGCTGGATGTCGAGCTTGGACCAGTCGGCGGGCGACGGGCGGGACGGGGTGAAGAACCGATACTCCAGCGAGACCTGGTTGCCGTCGACGATCCGGGTCGGCTCGGAGCGGCTGGGGCTGGTGGAGACGTTGTATCCACCGGTGAAGAACACCGTCGGACGGGATGTGTCCTTGTGCAGCAGGGTGATCCGCTGCTGGAACGTTCCCTTGGACGGGTGCCGGTGGTCGACCGGCTGGGTGTAGTTGAGGACGAAGTAGCGGTAGCCCGCGTAGGGCTTCTCCTCGATGAGACTCATTCCCGGGATGGCCAGGATGCGGTCCTTGATGTCCGTACTCGTACCGCTGTCACTGGCGGCGGGACGGACCGCGGCCGGTTCGGCGGCGGTGGCCGCCCCGGCGGAGACACCGGTCGCACTCACTGTGCCGATGAGCACCGCGAGCGACATGAGCCCTCTGAGCGCCTTGCGCATGCACCCTCCCCTTGATTCACAACAGACGTCGTGAACCTAGCGGGGCAACACCGGTGCCGCCAGACCCCATTGCCGCGCGCCCGGACGCGTCACCCGGTCAGCACAGGATCCAGCCCGTGGAGCCGGTCTTCCCCGAGATCGTGCCGGAGACCCGGACGCACCGGTTCAGCGCGTGGACCGTCACCGGCCCGGCCTGCCGGGTGAAGGTGCCCTTGTCGAGGACGGGCCGGCCGCCGCGCGGCTGGATCTGTACGGACATCTTGCGGCGCGCCCCGGGCTTGGCCGCGACCGCGAGGGCGCAGGCGTAGGAGCGGGTCTTGTAGATGCGCAGCTCGCCCGTTTTGAACTTCAGCGTCTTCGCCGGCCGTCCGGCGCAGACCGATGCGGCGCTCGCGCCGGTCGCCCCGACCCCGCCGACGAGCAGTCCGAGGGCGGCGGCCAGAGCCAGGACCAGCAGCCGGACGGAGCCCCGGCGCCCCGTGCGCCCGCCGGGCCCCTCGGTCGGTCTGATCATCGCTCTGTTCACCAGCAAGCCCCATCGCCTCATCGAACACACGCGCCTCTACCCGACACACGGACGCACATACGTGTATCTGCGTACGACGCGGGAGGCCATCCGGAGGTTGCACCCGGCGTGCTCCGCATCTCGGGCATCCGAAGCGGCACACGATGGACCCAACAGGGCATATCCATACGAAAGGCAGGCATCACCATGACCGCACTCCGCACCGCCCAGCGCCCCCGCGGCCGTCGCGTCATCGGCCGCACGCTGCTCGCGGCCGCTCTCCTGACCGCTGTCGCCGCCGTCCCGGCCACCGCCGCTGCCGCACCGCAGCGGGCGTCCGCCTCGGCGCCGGCCCACGACGAGCTCGCCGCCTCGCAGGCCGCGCAGGTCGCCCACTTCTACGGCGCGTACATCGACGCCGTCGCCGACGAGAACGGCGGCGGCCTCGCCACCGCGCTGCGCGGCTTCTACCTCACGCCGGACCTGCGCCAGGAGCTGCGCACCTGGGAGGAGGCCAACCACGCCGACGGAGTACTGCGCGCCCAGGACGTACCCGCCGGCTTCCGCGTCACCGCGGGCGACAGCGGCGCCGGGCACGCCTGGACGCACGTCCGGCTCACCTGGGGCTCAGCCGCCGACCCGACGTACACGTATCTGACCGTGCAGTCGGAGCTGGCGAGCGGGAAGATCTCCGGCATCCGCGAGTAGTGCTGCGAGCGGCGCCCGCCCCGGTCTCACACCGCGGCGGGTTCGTCCTCCCCTATGAAGGTGCGCCACAGCACGGCGTACTTGCCCTCCAGGCCGAGGAGTTCGTCGTGCGTGCCGTCCTCGACGACCCGGCCGTGGTCCATCACCACGACCCGGTCTGCGCGGGCGGCGGTGGTCAGCCGGTGGGCGACGACCAGCGTGGTGCGCCGGCCCGCGAGGCGGTCGGTCGCCTGGTTGACCAGCGCCTCGCTGGCCAGGTCCAGGGATGCGGTGGCCTCGTCGAGCAGCAGGATGTCCGGGTCGACGAGCTCGGCGCGGGCCAGTGCGATCAGCTGCCGCTGCCCGGCGGAGAGATTGCGGCCCCGCTCGGCGACCTCGTGCAGATAGCCGCCCTCCAGGGTGGCGATCATGTCGTGCGCGCCGACGGCCCTGGACGCCGCCTCCACCTGTGCGTCGGTGGCCTCCGGTCGCCCGTACGCGATGGCGTCGCGGACCGTCCCCGCGAAGAGGTACGCCTCCTGCGGCACGACTCCGAGCCGGTGCCGGTACGCGGTGAGGCCGAGGCTGCGCAGATCCGTACCGTCCGCCGTGACCCGGCCCTGCGTCGGGTCGTAGAACCGGGCGACGAGCTTGACCAGGGTGGACTTGCCCGCACCGGTCTCACCGACGAACGCGACCGTCTGACCGGCCGGGATCCGCAGGTCGACCCCGCTGATCGCGGCCTCCTCGCCGCCGTACGCGAAGGACACGTCCTCGAACGCGATCTCGCCACGCAGCGACAGCACGTCCAGCGGCTGGTCCTGGTCGGCGGTGGACGTCGGCTCCTGGAGGAGCTCCTGGATCCGGCCGAGCGAGACGGTGGCCTGCTGGTAGCCGTCGAAGACCTGGGAGAGCTGCTGCACGGGCGCGAAGAACAGGTCGATGTAGAGCAGGTAGGCGACGAGAGCACCGGTGGTGAGGGTGTTGTTGTCGACCCGGCCCGCACCGACGATCAGCACGGCGGCGGCGGCCACCGAGGACAGCAGCTGCACGAACGGGAAGTAGACCGAGATCAGCCATTGGCCGCGGACCCGGGCCTGGCGGTAGTGGTCGCTGCGTGCGGCGAACCGGTCGGCGCCGTCGCGCTCGCGGCGGAAGGCCTGCACGATCCGGAGCCCGGAGACGGACTCCTGGAGGTCGGCGTTGACGGCACTGATGCGCTCGCGGGCCAGCTCGTACGCCTTGACGCTCCTGCGCCGGAAGAAGAACGTGCCGACGATCAGCACCGGCAGTGTCGCGAAGACGACGAGGGCCAGCTCGACGTCCAGGACGAGCAGCGCGACCATGATGCCGAAGAAGGTGACGACGGAGACGAAGGCCGTGACCAGGCCGGTCTGCAGGAACGTGGACAGCGCGTCCACGTCCGTCGTCATCCTGGTCATGATCCGGCCGGTCAGCTCGCGCTCGTAGTAGTCGAGGCCGAGGCGCTGGAGCTGGGCGAAGATCTTCAGCCGCAGTGAGTAGAGCACCCGCTCGCCGGTGCGGCCCGTCATCCGGGTCTCGCCGATCTGGGCCGCCCACTGCACGAGGACGACGACGAGGCCGAGAGCGGAGGCCGTCCAGACCGCGCCGAGCGCCAGCTGGGTGACGCCCTCGTCGATGCCGTTCCTGATCAGCACCGGAAGGAGCAGTCCGGCCCCGGCGTCCAGGGCCACCAGCGCCAGGCTCACCAGCAGCGGAAGGCCGAAGCCGCGCAGCAGCCTGCGGAGCCCGTAGGACTCCTCGGCGTGCACTGCACGGGCCTCGTCGACGTCCGGGACGTCGGTCGCCGGGGGCAGGGCGTCGACCTGGGCCAGCAGCTCGGGGGTGGCGGGCATCCCGGCCGCGTCGGTGTCGCGGACCTCCTCCTTGCGGACCCACAGCTCGGGCGTGATGCCGCGTTCGGCGTCGAATTCTGCGTCCAGCTCCTCCTGGAGTGCGCGGTCGTCCTCGGCGTCGGCGGCGGGGCGGGCCGGCCGGTGGCCGGGCGAGGTGCCGCCGAGCTCGTCCGGGTCGGTGAGCAGACGCCGGTAGAGCGGGGAGCGGCGCTCCAGCTCCTCGTGCGTCCCGATGTCGGCGAGCCGGCCGTTCTCCAGGACCGCGATCCGGTCGGCGAGGTTGAGGGTGGAGCGCCGGTGGGCGATCAGCAGGGTGGTCCGCCCGGCCATCACCTGGCGCAGCGCCTCGTGGATCTCGTGCTCGACACGGGCGTCGACCGCGGAGGTGGCGTCGTCGAGGAGGAGCAGCCGGGGGTCGGTGAGGATGGCGCGGGCGAGGGCGACGCGCTGGCGCTGGCCGCCGGAGAGGGTGAGCCCGTGCTCGCCGACCTCGGTGTCGTACCCCTTGGGCAGTTCGGCGATGAACCGGTGGGCCTGCGCGGCGCGGGCGGCCTGCTCGATCTGCTCGTCGGTGGCGTCCGGGAGGCCGTAGGCGATGTTGGCGCGGATGGAGTCGGAGAACAGGAAGCTGTCCTCGGGCACGAGCCCGATGGCGGCCCGCAGCGAGTCGAGGGTCAGCTCGCGGACATCGTGTCCGCCGACCAGCACGGCGCCGTGTGTCACGTCGTAGAACCGCGGGATCAGCATCGAGACGGTGGACTTGCCGCTGCCGGACGCGCCGACGACGGCGACGGTCTCGCCGGGCTCGATGGTCAGCGAGAACCCGTCGAGGACGGTGCGTTCCGAGGGTCCGCCGCCGGGCTCCCCGTCAGGGGCCGAGGCAGAGCCCGGCGCCGCGTAACCGAAGCGCACGTCGTCGAACTCGACGCTGGCCGGGGCGTCGGCGGGGAGCTGCTTGGTGCCGTCCTGCATCGTCGGCTCGGTGTCGATCAGCTCCAGTACGCGTTCCACACCGGCGCGGGCCTGCTGTCCGACGGTGAGGACCATGGCGAGCATCCGGACCGGGCCGACGAGCTGGGCGAGGTAGGTGGAGAACGCGACGAACGTACCGAGGGTGATCTCGCCGCGGGTGGCGAGCCAGCCGCCGAGGGCCAGCATGGCGACCTGGCCGAGCGCGGGTACGGCCTGCAGGGCGGGGGTGTACCGGGAGTTCAGCCGGATGGTGCGCAGCCGCCCGGCGAAGAGCCTGCGCCCGACCTCGCGCAGCTTGCCGGTCTCCTGGTCCTCCTGCCCGAACCCCTTGACCACCCGCACCCCGGAGACGGCCCCGTCGACGACTCCGGCGACGGCGGCGGCCTGCGACTGGGCGTACCAGGTGGCGGGGAAGAGCCGGGTGCGGGAGCGGCGGGCGATGAACCAGAGGGCGGGGGCCACGGCGACCGCGACGAGCGTCAGCAGTGGCGAGAGCCACGCCATGATCACCAGGGAGAGCAGGAACAGCAGGACGTTCCCGATGGTCATCGGGAGCATGAACAGCAGCCCCTGGATCAGCTGCAGGTCGCTGGTGGCGCGGCCGACGACCTGTCCGGTGGACAGTTCGTCCTGGCGCTTCCCGTCGAGGCGGGTGATCGTCCCGTACATCTCGGTCCGCAGATCGTGCTGCACGTCCAGGGCGAGCCGGCCGCCGTAGTAGCGGCGGACGAACGTCGAGACGTAGACGAGCGCGGCTGCCGCGATCAGCAGCCCGGTCCAGACGGCCAGGGAACGGGTGTGGTTGCCGACCACATCATCGATGATCACCTTGGTGATCAGCGGGACGAGGGCCATCACGGCCATTCCCGCGAGCGACGAGCCGAGCGCGAGCAGCACGTTGCGCCGGTAGCGCCAGGCATAACCGCACAGCCTGCGCGCCCAGCCGCGCTGCTGCGGCTCGCCCTCTGTCTCCCCTGCGTCCGACACCCGGTGCCTCCCGTTCGACCTGCTCTGCCGCATGGCACCAACGCGGGGTGTTGCGGATTTCATCCCTCCGCAACAAATTACGGGACCTTGGTCGCAGGAGATGCCGAACCTTGGTCGTAGGCCGGTGCCGTAACGGCACGCTCACCGGTCAGGAACGGTTCAGGTCCTGGTGGACGCTCCGCGCGACGGCCTGGATGGTGTCGACCCCGTCGTTCATCGTCTTGTTGTCCTGGGTGAGCACCGTCAGCGTGTAGTCGTGCCCGTTGCCCGCGAAGGCGCCGATGCTGTGCACCCGCCAGCCGTGGGTCGCCCGCTGCAGCCAGCCGTTCTTGACCTGGACGGTGTCGGAGGCCGGCGCGCCGGCGGGCGTGCCCCAGCGCTGCGACGGGATGACCTTGCGCATCAGGCCGAGCTCGTAGGAGCGTGCGCTGTCGCTGAGCACGGAGTTCCTCGCGGTGAGCAGCGTCAGCAGCCGCTGCTCGTCCTGCGCGGTGATCTGCGTCAGCCCCCAGGAGCCGCCGGCCCCGGGCACGGTGTGCGTCATCCCGGCGGCCTTGAGGAATGCCCTGACCTTGGTGGCGCCGAGCTGCTTCCACAGGGTGGTGGTCGCGTCGTTGTCGGACTTGGTGATCATCTTGGTGCTGAGGGCGGTCTCGCGCTGGGTGAGGTGCCGGTTGTGCCGGTCGGCGTCCCGGAGCAGCGCGGCCAGCACGGTCGCCTTCACGACGCTGGCGGAGTCGTACGCCGACGTGGGCCGCAGGGTGCACGTCGTCCTGTTGGTCCGGTCGTGGAGTGCCACCGCGGTGGTCGGCATGCGCCCCTTGAGGGCTGCGGTGATGTCCTTGGACAGCTTGGCGGCGAGCCCGCCCTTGGCCGAGGTGCAGCTCACCTTCGGCGTCGCGGCTGCGGCGGGCGCGGCGCCGAGCGCCACGGGTGTGAGCATGCCGACGGCGAGCGCGGCGCATATCCCGCCGCGGGCGCGGCGGGATATGTGGGATTTCGTCATGGTGCGTTCCCGTCCCTGAGTCGTTCCTGCGGGCGCACCCCGGCACACCCATCAGCACAGACTCGCGGACAACGGGATAGCTGTATGTGACGAAAGCCCCATTCATCGCAACTGTGACGAGAGCAACGGACCGCACCCGGAGCCGTAGCGGCCCCGGGTGCGACACCGTGCCGAAGGTCCTAGAGGTGCGTCGGCTCGAACATCCGGAGCAGCGCCGGGAGTACGACGACCGAGGGGCCCGGCTGCGCGAAGGCCTTGGCCAGGTCGTCGGCGAGCGTCTCGGGGCTCGTGCGGACGGCCGGGACGCCGAAGGACTCGGCGAGGGCGACGAAGTCCGGGCGGGACAGCTCCGTCCCGGTGGCTTCACCGAAGGCGCCGGTCATGTACTCGCGCAGGATGCCGTACCCGCCGTCGTCCACGATCAGCCAGGTGACCGGGAGGTCGTACTGGCGGGCGGTGGCGAGTTCCGCGATCGAGTACATCGCGCCGCCGTCGCCGGAGACCGCCAGAACGGGCTTCGTACGGTCGGCGGCCGCCGCGCCGATGGCCGCCGGGAAGCCGTAGCCGAGGCCGCCCGCACCCTGGGCCGAGTGCATGGTGTTCGGATGCCGGGCGTCGAAGGCGGACCAGGCCCAGTAGGCGAGGATCGTCATGTCCCAGAAGCTGGGGGACGTGTCGGGCAGGGCTGCCCGGATCTCGGCGACGAGGTGCTGTTCCAGGGTGAGCTCCTGGGCGGCGATCCTGTCGCGTACGAGGCCGAGCACGGCCGAGACGCGTTCCGCGGCGGACGGGTCCTCGCGCGGGGTGACCGCTTCGAGGAGGTCGGCCAGCGCGTCACGGGCGTCGGCGTGGATGCCGAGCGCGGGATGGTTGGACTCCAGCTTCCCGGCGTCGGCCTCGATCTGGACGACCCGGCCGCGCGGGACGAACGTGTGGTAGTTCGAGGAGAGTTCACCGAGGCCGGAGCCGACGACCAGCAGGACGTCGGCGTCCTCCAGGAAGTCCGTCGTGTGCCGGTCCTCCAGCCAGGACTGCAGCGAGAGCGGGTGCTCCCACGGGAAGGCGCCCTTGCCGCCGAAGGTGGTGACGACCGGGGCGCCGACCCGCTCCGCGAGGGCCCGGAGCTTGCCGGAGGCGTCGGAGCGTACGACGCCGCCGCCCGCGATGATCGCCGGGCGTTCGGCGTTCGACAGCAAGTGGGCTGCCACGGCGATGAGTTCGGGCCGGGCGTGCAGCTCGCGCGGGGTGGCGTCCATCGCGGTGACGACGGGCAGCGTCGTCTGTTCCAGGAGCACGTCCTGCGGGATCTCGACCCAGACCGGTCCGTGCGGGGCCGTCAGCGCGGACTCCCAGGCGGCGGCGATCGCGGACGGGATCTGCGAGGCGGCCCGCACGGTGTGCACGGACTTCACGACATCGCGGAACGACGCCTTCTGGTCGCGCAGTTCGTGCAGGTATCCGTGGCGCCCGCCGCCGAGCCCGGCGGTCGGGATCTGGCTGGAGATGGCCAGCACCGGCGCGGAGGCGGCGGCCGCCTCCTGGAGCGCGGCGAGCGAGGTGAGCGCGCCCGGTCCGGTGGACAGGAGCAGCGGGGCCACCTCGCCGGTGATGCGCCCGTACGCGTCGGCGGCGAAGCCCGCGTTGTTCTCGACGCGCAGGCCGACGTAGCTGAGGGACGAGCGGCGGAGCGCGTCGAACATGCCCAGCGCGTGCTGTCCGGGAAGTCCGAAGACGGTGGTCGCACCGAGGCCCTGGAGCGTCTCGACGGCGAGGTCGCCGCCGTTGCGGCCCGGCGGAGGGTTCAGTGCGGCGGCGATCTGCTCGGGGGTGAGCTCGGGCCGCTCGTCGTGGTGGTCGTGGCTCACTTCTGCCCTGCCTCCTTCTGTCCGGCCTGCGTCTGCCCGGCCTGCTGCTGTCCGGCCTGCTGCTGTCCGGCCTGCGCGATCTGGCGGCTCATGACCGTCGTCAGCTCGTAGGCGGTGTGCGAGGCGGCGACGGAGGTGATCTCGGCGTGGTCGTACGCGGGAGCGACCTCGACCAGGTCGGCGGAGACCAGGTGGCAGGAGGACAGCCCGCGCACGATCTCCAGCAGCTCGCGGGAGGTGAGGCCGCCGGCCTCGGGGGTGCCGGTGCCGGGGGCGTGCGCCGGGTCCAGTACGTCGATGTCGATGGAGATGTAGAGCGGCCGGTCACCGATGCGCTGACGCAGCTGGTCGGTGATCTCGTCGACACCGCGCCGCATGACGTCGGCGGAGGTCACGATCCCGAAGCCCATCTTTGCGTCGTCGGTGAGGTCCTGCTTTCCGTACAGCGGGCCGCGGGTGCCGACGTGGGAGAGCGCCGAGGTGTCGAGGATGCCCTCCTCGACGGCCCGGCGGAACGGAGTGCCGTGGGTGTACTCGGCGCCGAAGTAGGTGTCCCACGTGTCGAGGTGTGCGTCGAAGTGGAGCAGCGCGACGGGCCCGTGCTTCTTGGCGACGGAACGCAGCAGCGGCAGCGCGATGGTGTGGTCGCCGCCGAGCGTCATCAGCCGGGCACCGGTGGAGAGCAGATCGTCGGCCGCGGCCTCGATCGTCTCGACGGCCTCGTTGATGTTGAACGGGTTGGCCGCGATGTCACCGGCGTCCGCGACCTGTGCCAGGGCGAAGGGCGAGGCGTCCTGCGCCGGGTTGTACGGACGGAGCAGCCGCGAGGCCTCCCGGATCGCGTTGCCCCCGAACCGTGCGCCGGGCCGGTAGGAGACCCCGCTGTCGAAGGGCACGCCGACCACGGCGACATCGGCCCGGCCGACCTCGTCGAGCCGGGGCAGCCGGGCGAACGTCGCCGGCCCCGCGTACCTCGGGACGCGGGAGGAGTCGACGGGTCCGCGCGGCGTTTCGGTGCTGCTCATGGAGTGGGTGGCCTTTCCTTCGATGACGCGCTGCTTCGAGTGTGCCGGATCTCCCGGAACGGCACGGAAGCACGCGCACGGGTCCGCTCACGACGCTAAGCGGCGGGGAGCCAGGCCTGAAGTGTGCGTTTCATCCATTCTTGCCACCCATGAGGGATGAAACGCACACATGGCGCCTCCCTGCCGGTCCGCCCGGATACCGCCACCCGATGCACCCGCTCGTCGATCCATGGATTATGTTGCAGTGGCAAAGGGGGATCACATGGCACGGGATTACGACAGCCAGCTGCTGGAGTCGGTGGGGGTGCGCCGACGGAGGATGCGGGACGCCCTTCTGTTCGGCGCCCGGCGCACGCGGCGCACGGCGGACGAGCGCCTCGGGAAAGTGTTCGCGGGAATCGCGATCACGGCCGTGCTGTGCGCGGGGTGCGTGGGGTGGTCCTTTCTCCAGCACACCCTGCAGACACAGAAGGCCGAGCAGCAGAAACAGCAGCGGCAGGCGCAGCAGTACGAGGGGCCGGCGTCGTCACCGTCACCGGGTGCGGCCCGATAGACACAGCCGTCGGCGCCCCACCCCTGTGACACGACGGGGAATGCGCGAAGCATCCGGAGCCGGCGACGGGCCACCGAAGAGATTTCGCCAAAGTCGGGACTGCGGAAGAACGCTCGGCGCACTTTGCCCAATTGGCCCGAAATTTCGGAAATTTGCAATGATAGGTTTGCTTGAGTGGTGAGCAAAGCAATGACTTCGCGGACGGAAATGAGCCGGGTGACCCTCGTCGGCGAGCGACGCCGGGCCGACATCGTTCTGCCCTCGGACACCCCCATCGGACAGCTCCTGCCGGACATTCTGCAGCTGCTGGACGACCGGGCCGCATCGCGGCCGTTGGCCCGGCAGCTGATCACCTCCGACGGTTCGGCCCTGCCGCACGACAGCACGCTGGCATCGGCCGGCGTCAGCGACGGCGCCGTGCTCCGACTGGTCCGGTCCCACTCCGCCCCACCCGCTCCCGTCGTCCACGACGTCACGGACCTGGTGGCCGACAGCCTCGATCTCCAGGCCTGGCGCTGGCGTCCGGCCGCACGGCGGACCTGTGCCGGAGTGACGACCGTGGCCCTTGCGGTGATCGCCGCGCTGCTCGCCCGCAGCGAGTTCCCGCTCGCCGCCCTGTCCGGTTCGCTGGCGGCCGTCACCGCCGCTCTCCTGGCGGCCGGTGCGCTCGTCGCACGGCTCGGCCGGGACGATCGCGGCCTGGCGACCGCGCTGCTGTTCGTCGGCGCCGGGCTCTGTGTCCTCACGGCCTGGACCGCCGCCGACGCGTACGACTGGTCCGGGGCGTTCCGGCTGGCCGCCGTGGCGGGTGCGGTCATCCTCTCGTTGGTACTGCTGGGCCTCTTCTCACCGCTGGGCCGCGGCGGCCTCGTCGGAGCCATGGCGGTGGCCGCCGTCACGGCGGTTTGGGAGTGCGTCGCCGCCGTCGAGACGGATCCGGCCCGGCTCGGTGCCGTCATGGCCGTGTTCTCGGTGGTTCTGCTCGGCCTGCTGCCCCGGCTCGCCCTCATGGCCTCGGGCCTGACCGCACTCGACGACCGGCGCTCGGGCGGTGCGTCCGTCAGCCGTCACGACGTGGGCAACGCCCTGGCCGCCACCCATCGCGGGCTCTCCCTCGCCACCCTCGTCAGCTCCGTATCGGCTGCCGCCGCGGGCTGGCTCCTCACCCTGGCCGACCGGCCGACCGTGTGGACGGTACTGCTGCCGTCGCTCGTCGCGACGGTGCTCCTGTCGCGGGCGCGGGCGTTCCCGCTGGTGGCCGAGGTGGTGGCGCTCTTCGCCGCCGCCGCGGTTCTCGTCGTCCGACTGGTGATGCTGTGGATGGAGCAGGCCGGCGGCGCCGGACCCGTCCTGGTGCTGGGGGCGGCGGCCCTGCTGCCGTTGCTCGCCCTGTCGCTGGAGCCGCCCGAGCACGTACGGGTCCGGCTGCGGCGCACGGCCGATCTGGTCGAGTCCATCGGCGTGGTGGGGCTCTTCCCGCTCGCCATCGGGGTGTTCGGCATGTACGGACAGCTGCTCAACAAGTTCTGACGTCTCTGACACCACCGTCTCTGACACCACCTGCGCAGGCGCTCCGGGCGGGGCTTCGAAGCGGAGAAGAAGGGCAGACATGCCGAACGCGGACAACTGGCAGGGCGATGTGCTGCGCGATCTGAGGAGCACCGCCGCGCAGGCTGCGCCGGCCCCCGGCGCGGGAGCTGTCGCAGCGCCCGCCCCGGCACAGCAGCAGGCGCAGCCCCAGGCGCGTCAACGGCTGTCCTCCCAGGGGCAGTCGGCCGAGCAGATACCCGCGCGGGGCCCGGGGGCAGCCGTCCCCGCCCCGCACGGGGGGTCTGCCCACGCCCCGCACGGGGGGTCTGCCCCCGCCCCGCACGCCACTCACCGGCCGACGCCTGATGCGCGGGCCGTGGTGGACAGGGATCCGGCCGTCGCGGCACGGCGTCCGCAGAGGGGTGAGTCAGTCGTCGTACGGGCCTCGCGCGCACTGCGCCATATCGTTTCCTCCTCGACGGCGCGCGAGGTCGCCGAGGCCACCCGTGCCGCCGAGATGCTCCAGCAGCCGGTGACCACGGGACGCCAGATCGCCGTCACCTCCATCCGGGGCGGCGCGGGCAAGACGACCGTCGCCGCGCTGCTCGGCACGGCGTACGCGCACTACCGCCAGGATCCGGTCCTCCTCGTCGAGGCCGATCCGGCCCTCGGCTCACTGCCGTTGCGGCTCGGCGCCGAGACGCTCCGGTGGACCACGGCCGACCTGGCGGACATCGTGCAGCCGCAGATGTCGCTGCTCGACGTCACCGGCTACCTCGTCCAGCTGCCGGGCAACGCCTGGCTGCTGCCCGGCAGTCAGGGCCGGATCGGGACGATGCTGGACACCTCGACGTACGAACGGGTCATGGTGGCGCTGCGGCGCTACTTCGGCGTGACGGTCGTCGACTGCGAGACATTGCCGGCGGAGGTCGCCCGGGTCGCCCTCTCGGCTTCCCAGGCCCGCGTACTGACCGCCCCCGCCACTCTGGACGGCGTCACGAGTACGTACGCGGTACTGGAGTGGATGCAGGGGCTGCCCCGCCATGTGATGGACGGAACCGTGGTCGTGCTCTCCAACATGGCGGCGCGCCCCGGCATCGACATGGACGCGGCCGCCGAGAGGCTCCGGTCCACCGGCGCGGCCGTCCACGTACTGCCCTTCGACCGGCACCTGGCAGCGGGCGGCCCGCTGCGCACCGAGCTGCTCGCCCGGCCGACGCGGCTGGCGGCCACCCGGTTGGCGGCCGAGGTGTTCCAGCTCTCCCAGAAGCGCCGGTGACCCCCATGCCCAGCCCCGGTCGTCAGCCGGCCCTGAACACCGGACGCAGCCGATGAGTACCCGACGGATCCACCGCCCCGCCCGGACCACCCGGCCCCCGGCCGAGCCCGCGCCCCGCACCATCGAGGCACCGCCCAACCTGCCCGAGGGCAAGGCCGGCAACATCGCGATGTCGCTGTTGCCGGTCGCCGGGGTCATGTCGTCCGTCGTGATGATGACGGTCGTCCGCAACAGCCAGTTCGCCGGGCTCGGCGCGATCATCCTCGTGGTCACCGTCATCGGATCCGCGGCCCTGCTCTTCTCGCAGCGCGGCAAGGCCCAGCGCACCCGACGCACCCAGCGCGAGGCCTACCTCACCTATGTGGAGGACCTGCGGGAGGAGTTGTCGGCCGAGGAGCGCGGACGCCGGGAGCGGGCCGATGTGCTCAACCCCGCGCCGCCCGCCCTGTACGACATCGTCCGCGACCCGGCACGCCTCTGGGAGCGGCGCAGGGTCGACGACGACTTCCTCCGGGTCCGGGCCGGCACCGGCGAGATGCCGGTGCGTGACCTGCGGATCGCCGAGCAGGGCTCGTCCGTCCTCACCCCGCCCGACCTCTTCATGCTGAACGAGGCCTCGGCCCTGGTGAACCGGTTCCGCAACGGCACCGAACTGCCGCTGACCGTACCGCTCGACCGGGCCGGCAACGTCAGCGTGATCGGCCCCCGCGAGGACTGCCTGCGGGTCGCGCGTGCCCTGCTCGTCCAGGCGGCCGCCCTGCACGCACCCGACGACGTGGCCATCGCCGTCGCGGCACCGGGGACCCGCATAGCGGACTGGGAGTGGGCCAAGTGGCTTCCGCATCTGCTCGACACCGAGCAGTTCGACGGCCCGGTCGCCGCCCGCCGCATCGCACCGTCCGCACCCCAGCTGGCCCGCCGGCTCGGAGCCGAGCTGCGCCGCCGGGCCTCCTACGCCGCCGAGGTCCGCCGCGGCCTGGCCGACCGGGACGCGCTGTCCATGAACTCCCGGCTGCTCGTCGTCGTCGACGGGCACGGCGAGGACGCCGTCGATCTGCCCCGCCCCGACGACGCGGTCGGTCTGCGCGAGATGGGCGTCAGCGTGCTGCACCTGCTCGAACGGCAGGTGCAGGAACCGGGACACGTGAACGTACGCATCACGGTCGACGGCACCGACGTGACCATCGAGGACCTGCGGGAGCCGGAGCCGGTCGAGGCCCGCGGCACCGTGGACGATGTGGGCGTTCCCTTCGCCGAGGGCCTGGCCCGGATGCTCGCGCCGCTGCGGCTCTCCGCCGAATCCCTGGTGGACGCGCCGCTGGCCGGTCCGGTCGACTTCGCCGCGATGCTGGGCATCGACGACGTGGCCCGGCTCGACCTGGAGGAGCTGTGGGCACCGCGTGGGGAGCGGGCTTTCCTGCGCGTCCCGATCGGCATCAGCGACTCCCACGAACCGGTGCTCCTGGACCTCAAGGAGTCCTCCGAACTCGGCATGGGCCCGCACGGACTGTGCGTGGGCGCCACCGGCTCCGGAAAGTCGGAGCTGCTGCGGACCCTGGTCCTGGGTCTGGCAGCCACCCACCCGCCGGAGGACCTCGCCCTCGTACTCGTCGACTACAAGGGCGGTGCCACCTTCGCGCCGTTCGCGGATCTGCCGCATGTCGCGGGCGTCATCACCAACCTGGAGAACCAGGCCGGTCTGGTCGAACGGGTCCATTCCTCGCTCGCCGGTGAGGTCAAACGCCGCCAGCAGGCACTCAAGGATGCGGGCAATGTCGCCGACATCGGGGACTACGCTGCCCTGCGCGCGCAGAAGCGGCCGGATCTGGACCCGCTGCCTCATCTGTTCGTCGTGATCGACGAGTTCGGCGAACTGCTCACGGCCAAACCGGACTTCATCGACCTGTTCCTCTCCATCGGCCGGATCGGGCGCTCCATCGGCGTCCATCTGCTCCTCTCCAGCCAGCGGATCGAGGGTGGACGGCTGAAGGGCCTGGACACCTACCTCTCCTACCGGCTCGGCCTGCGGACCTTCTCCGCCGACGAGTCCCGCACGGTCCTGGACACCACGGACGCCTTCCACCTGCCGCCGCTGCCCGGCTTCGGCTACCTCAAGGTGGACACCAGCCACTACGCCCGGTTCAAGGCCGGCTATGTCTCGGGGGCCTATCGCGGACCCGCCCGGCAGGCGGACGAAGAGGAGACCGGTCCGCTCGCGCTGGAGTACGAGGCGTTCAACACCCTGGCCGGACCGGACAGTACGCAGCAGGCCCCGGAAGCGTCATCACGCCGGCGCGAGACCGGGCCGACCGAACTCGGCGTCATGGTGGAACAGCTGACCGGTGCCGCGCCCGGAGTACGCAGCATCTGGCTGGACCCGCTCCCCTCTGCCATCGCCCTGGACACGGTCGCCGGGCCGCTCGACGTCGGCCCGCGCGGCATGCGTCTGGCCGGGGCGCGCGAGGGTGACGGCAGAGCCGGTTCACGGCAGGACGGACCGCTCCTGATACCCCTCGGTCTGCTGGACGACCCCGCCAGACAGTGGCAGGGGCCGTGGTTCCTGGATCTCACGGTGGCCGGCGGCCACGCAGCCGTGATCGGTGGCCCGCAGTCCGGCAAGACGACGCTCCTGCGCACGCTCGTCCTCTCCCTCGCGCTGACCCATACCCCGCAGGAGGTCGGCGTCTACGGGCTCGACCTGGTCGGCGGCGGCCTTCAGGCGCTGTCGGAACTGCCGCATGTGGGAGGCATCGCGGGCCGCGCCGACCGGGAACGGGCGGCACGCACCGTCGAGGAGGTCCGCGCCATGCTCGCCGTGCGCGAGGACCTCTTCCGCGAGCACGGCATCGACTCGGTCGAGCAGTTGCGCACCCTCCACACGGCAGGCCGGCTGCCGCAGCTGGCGTCCGCCGAGATCCTGCTCGTCATCGACGGGTTCGGCGCGTTGCGGGACGACTTCGACGAACTCGACGACGCGGTCGCCGACATCCTCAAGCGCGGCGGCGGATACGGCATCCACGTCGTCGCGGGCATGTTGCGCTGGAACGACGTACGCATCGCCGTCCAGTCCAACTTCGGCACCCGCGTCGAGCTGCGCCTGAACGACCCCGGCGAGTCGAGCATCGACCGAAAGCTGGTCGAGACCCTGTCGCCGGACGAGCCGGGCCGGGTCCTCACCGACGGAAAGCTCTTCGCCCAGGTCGCCCTCCCCCGTACGGACGGGGCGGCCGGCACGGCGGACCTGGGTGCGGTGCTGGAGCGCGCCACCCGTGCGGCGCGCGCCACCTGGCACGGCGAAGTGGCGCAGCCCGTAAGGGTGTTGCCGCACGATCTGGAGCCGCAGCTGCTGCCCGGCCCGGCCGCCGAGCCGCAGCGGGTCCCCATCGGTCTTGACCAGTCGGCCCTCGCCCCCGTCCTGCTCGACCTGTTCCGTCACGACCAGCACCTGCTGGTGATGGGCGACAGCGAGTGCGGCAAGACGAACCTGCTGCGGGCGGTCGCGAACGGCCTCGTCGACCGCTACGGCGAGGACGATCTGGTGTTCGCCGTGATGGACCCCCGGCGGTCCCTGCGGGGCGTGGTCCCGGAGGAGTTCAACGGGGGTTACGCCTACAACTCCAAGCTGTGCGCCGGGCTTTCCGCCGGGATCGCCACCGAGCTGGAGAAGCGGCTGCCCGACGAGAACGCCCGCTTGGAGGACCTGGAGCCGGGCAGTTGGGGCAAGGGCCCGCGCATCGTGGTCCTGGTCGACGACTACGACGTGCTGACGACCGCCGGCCAGTCCCCGCTGGCCGCGTTCCTCCCGTACATCCCCTCGGCCGTCGACATCGGCCTCCACTTCGTACTGACGCGGCGCGTGGCCGGTGCGTCGCGCGGCATGTACGAGCCGCTGGTGCAGAGCCTGCGGGAGTCGGGGGCGTCGGCGCTGGTGATGTCCGGCGACCGGAGCGAGGGCCAGTTGTTCCCTCGGGTGTACGCATCGCAACAGGCCGCGGGCCGGGGCATGTTCATTCAGCGGGGCCGTCCGAACCGGCTCATCCAGACGGTGCACTCACCGGGGTGACGATCTGCCGATGACCCACCACCACCATCATTTCCGCCACCGAGCAACGAAGGACCGGACGACTCCATGACGAAGGACGTCATCGCGCTCACCGCCCGTATGCCCGATCCGTGGAGCGTGCTCGCGGGCCTGCTCTCCGGCGGCCCGGACAAGCTGGTGGATTCCCGGGGCGAAGGGGCCGTGGTGCAGCTGTGCGACGAGCAGGGCCGCCCGCTCCTCTCGGTCGAGGCACCGCTGCTGGTCGCCGTGGAGGGCGAGGCGGAGCGGCTGCTCGGGGCGACGGCGCCGCCGGTCCCGTACTGGTGGACGGAAGCCCGTGCCACCACCGGGGTCGCGGAGGCGGAGCAGCTCGCGGGGACGTTCGCGACCCGGCTGACCGCCCTGGTGGGCGGCACCGCGTGGCCGCCCGGCACCTCGGACTCACTGGCCGTGGTGAAGGCGGACGGGGTGAGCGTCGCCCCGGTGCCCGTCGCCGCGCAGCCCGCCATCGACGTGCTCACCGAGAAGGTCGCCGTCGTCATCCAGGACCGCCCGGTGGTCGCGATGACGGCCTGGCTCTCCGACGCCTTCCGGGCGGCGGCCGGGGCCGGACTCGGCCTGCAGATCGTCAGCCCGGCCGGCACCACGCTCTCCCCCGCCGTGCGTGACGGTCTCGGCGGATGGCCGTCGCGCTGGATCGTCCAGGACGAGCGGGACGGCTACTACGACGGCCTGACCGGGGCGGTGCTGCGCTGGCAGGACGGCATGTTCGCTCCGGTGGCTCCGGTGGCTCCGGTGGCTCCGTTCACCTCCCCCGCCGCGACGGACGACGAACCGGACACCCCGGTCGCGGCCGCCTACCAGGAGGTCACGGCCACCGGCGACCGCCAGCTCGCCCTCACCTTCCGGCTGGTCCACCCGGCGGACGACCGCCTGGTGCTCGGCGGCGGGCTGGAGACGGCGTGGCGGGAGCTGACCGGGGAACCCCCGGCCGGCTGGGGCACATCGGAGCCGGCGAACCTCCCGTGGTCGCTGCGGCAGCTGACGGACCTCGCGCACCGGAGGGCGCCGGAACCGACCTGGCTCGTCGTGGTCGGCAGTCCCGGCCGGCCGGGCCTCGCCACCGTGCGCGTCACCCGTACGAAGTCGGGCGTCGAGGAACACGTCACGCTGGCGTTCGGCTACGGGAGCGGTGAGGAGTGTCCGGTGGACGCCCTGCCGGCCCTCGCCGAGGCTCTCGCCACCCGGCACGATCTCCAGTCGATGCTCGTACAGGTTCGCAAAGCGCGACGCGATTTGGCCGTACCCGCACGCTTCGAGGGTCCGGGTGTCCCGCTGGCGTTCGCGCTCGGCGCGGAGGAGGTCCGTGAACTCCCCGGCGACCGCGCCCGCCACACGCCACTGCCCGAACCCCCGGTGCCTCTAGGCCCGAAAACCCGCCCTGCGCTGTACTACTCGCTGCCGGGAGACCCGTCGGACCTGGCGGGCTGGGGAGACTTCGAGCGCCTGATGCGCCACCTCGGCGGGACCGCGAGTCCGGCCTCTACGCCATGAGTCAGACACAGCCAAAATCTGTCCGATTGCAGATTGCAGTAGCGATGTAGATGTTGATAGACATGATCCTGAACAGACACACGTTCGTTCGACGTGGTGGGGGAAGTTGATGAAGTTCGACATGGGGGCCTCGGTCCTTTCGACGCTGATGTCGCAGTCGCAGGGGTCCAGTACGGATCTGGGCACGCTGATCCGGCAGTTGATCGCGGCGGCGGAGCCGCTGGAGGGCAAGTTCAACGGGGCGGGCAAGGTCGCGTTCGACGACTTCAAGAACCGCTCCGACGAGATCACGACGGCGTTGAACGCCTCGCTGTCCGGGATCCTGGGCGGACAGTCGGGGATGGACGCGGCGTTCGGTCAGGGTGACCAGGAGCAGGGCGACAACGCGCGGACGCAGATGGCCTCGGCCAACTTCGACGCGGCACGGTTCTCGGGCCGCTGACACCGGCGGTTCGACGAGAGGGCAGCAATCAGACTGCCCTGCTTCCGACTTCCGACTTCCGACTTCTGACTTCTGACTTCTGACTTCTGACGGGGAGTGACGGGTGATGGCAGGAAACGCGGGGAACGCAGACCGGCGTTCGTACGACACGGGTGCCTCTACCGAGACCCAGGGCAACATCCAGGCGGTGATCGCCCAACTGGAGCTGGTGATCACGGCGCGGGACACCCAGGTGAAGACGGCGATGAGCGACTTCGCGGCCGACGGCGTGGCGGACGAGTACCACGGCAAGGAACTGCGCTGGAACACGACCTCGCAGGAGGTCAGGAACATCATCCGGCTGCTGCGCTCGACGCTGGAGAAGAACGACGGCACGGCGCAGCAGACGCTGGCACGGGCGAAGGCAGCGGTCGACAACATCGGCTGAGGCCCCTCGCTGCACAGCCCCGGGACGACGAGTCGTTCCTCCGGGGGCGCGACGGACGGACATCATGACGGGTACGGGGGCGGGGGGCGTCAGTGACGGCGTGGGACATCAAGCCGCAAGGCGTACAAGGTCAGTTGAAGGTGGTCGGTGCGCACGCCGGTGACCTGGAGAAGGCACTGAACGCGATGGTCACCGCCATGTCGGAGGCGGCGCAGGCGGCCGGCACGGCAGTACTGGGGACGGCGGCCAGTACGCCGCTGCAGGGCCCGGTGGCTCCAGGTCAGGCACCCCTGTCACGGGGTGCGACGGGCCCGGTGGCTGCGGCGCTCGCCGAATACCTGAATAGGCGTACGCCGCAGCTGAAGGCGTTGTCGGAACGCATCCAGGCTGCCACGCTCGGCGCGGCCACGGCGACGAACGAGTACGTCGAAGGCGACCTGGACACGGCCAAGCAGGCCCAGGACGCGGCCAAGTCCGTCCGCCTGGACCTGCTCAAGGACATGGGGGCCGGCAAGTGAGCGAGAACGACCCGGTCAACCTGGCGGGGATACCGGTGTTCACCGGCGACCTCGCCCTGCTCGACACCAAGGTGACCGCACTGACCAAGGGCGGAGAGGCGATCTCCACCGCGGCCGGTGACGTACACAGCAGCTTCGGCGGTCTGCAGGCCTTCTACAAGGCGCCCGAGGCCGATCAGCTGTTCGCCACGACGAAGCCGGTCGCGGACCGCGGGGAGTCCCTGAAATCGGAGCTGGCCACGGTCGCCGGCGCGCTGAGCACGTACTCGGACGAGGCCTACCCGCTGGTCGAGAAGCTGAAGGAACTCAAGCGCGACGCGGGCGCCTTCCTGGTCAAGGCCAACGCCGACGACAAGTGGCGCGAGGACGGCGACCTGGTCGACGAGAACAACCACCGCCACGACGAGATAAGGGAGACCTGGACGGCGTTCCAGGCCGTGGAGCGGGCCTGCCACGACAAGATCGTCGCCCTGGTCGGCGGCCACGCGCTGAAGGTCGACGACGGCTCGGGCAAGGCGGGCACTTACGGCTACGACGCCGAGGCGCTCAAGCACGCCAAGGGCCTGCCGTGGGGCGACCCGGTCGAGGAGTCCAAGCCGTGGTGGCACATCCACGAGCACGCGTGGGACTTCGCCAAGGGCTTCTTCGTCGACGGCGTCTGGGGCACGATCAAGGGCCTGGGCACCCTGGTCGGCACCGACGGCTGGGACTCCGCCAAGCAGGCCTGGTCGGGCCTGGGAAAGCTCGCCACGGGGCTGGCTCTGAGCAACCCGGCCATGGGCGGCTTCGTTTTCTGGTCCATACCCGACGAAAAACTCCCCGCCTACCTGCGCGAGTCACGCGCGGCGGTGAAGGAGACAGGCAAGGCCCTGGTGGCCTGGGACAAGTGGGGCGAGAACCCGTCGCGCGCAGCGGGCGCGGTGACGTTCAACGTCCTGACGACCGTCTTCACCGGCGGCGCCGGCGGCGCGGCCTCCGGCGCAGGCAAGGCCGCCATCGCAGCAAAGGCCCTGTCCACCGCGGGCAAGGTGGGCCGGTTCGTCGACCCCATGACGTACGTCTTCAAGGGTGTCGGCATGGGCGTGACGAAGGTCAGCGACGTCATCAAGGGGCTGCGCGGCGCCCGCACGGCCGAGGTCATCCCCCTCCCGGAAGGCGCGATCAGCCTGCCGGACGGCGCCTTCAAGCTCGCCGACGGCACACTGCACCTCCCGGAGGGCGCGGCAGTCCCGGAGGGCGCGTTCGAGATCCCGAGCAACTCCGTCAAGCTCCCGGACGGCGTCGACATCCCGGCCGGCGCAATCGACCTGGGCGACGGCGTGGTCCGACTCCCCGAAGGCATGACACCCCCGGCCGGCACCCTCAACATCCCCGAAGGCGCCCTCAAACTCCCCCACGGCACCACAGCCCTGCCCGAAAGCGCTGTCCCCCTCACCGACGTGCACGGCAACACCATCTACGCAGACGGCCCGGGCAACCTCCTGAAAGAGGACGGCACCCTTCTGCAACACCACACCGCAGCGCAGCGGGAGAACCCGGCTGCCGGCGCGGAGGCCCCGTCCAGCCGAACCCCGTCCCCTCAGCCTGCACTCGTCGGCGCCCACACCGGCGTTGACGCCTCGCGGCTGAGCTCGGACATCACCGGCCCAGTCCGGACAGTGGACAACGGAGCCCCAGGCGCCCACCCCGACACCACTCCCGGCAGTGCCGCGAGCGACAACATGCCTCGAAACGAGTCGGGCAACAGTCCTCGCGGCGACCAGTCCGGTTCTAGCGGCGCCCCGCTCTCTGCAGACATCCACCACTCTGGCTCTCGCACCAGCGCAACCCACTCCGACGGTCGCCCCAGTGGCGGTACCGGTTCCGATCGCTCCGGCTCAGGCGTCGACACCACGGACAATGCCGCCCCTCACGGCGGCGCCTCGGACGACGCCACAGGCGGCACGCGCAACAGCGACGAAGTGATGAGCCCCGAGCGGCTCAAGGAGCTCCAGCAGAAGCACGTCGAGCTGGCAAACACCAACGAGGCCTGGCGCCTGGAGCACTACAACACTCTTGGCCGCCGTAAGCGGATCGTCAACCTGGTGGACGGTGTCGAGCTGCCCCAGCTGACCCTGGACGCCAACGGCAAGTGGATCTCCGTTCACGACTTGCCGAACGGACCGCGGGAGGCGAGGTTCAACCCCAAGCCGCTGGACAAGAACTCAGTGCCCGACGGGGTCCTGCCGGACTTGGACAAGGTCGCCGGGGACCGCCGCGTGTCCACCAACTTGAATAACGCGGAGCTCAAGCTCAGGGAGGCGGACACCGCGGCACACCGCGAGGACGTCAGGCTGGCGCGAGCGGCCTACGACGCCCGGCTGCCCGGAGTCCCCAACAACAGTAAGATCCCGGAGGCTCTGGGCAACCGAGCGGCGACGCTCCACGTGATCCCGCGAGAGTTCCCCCTAGCGGAGGTGATCGACCTTCCGAAGACGCCCAACGGTGCCAATATGTTCGATGGTGCATACAAGCTCCCCGGCGGGGAGCGCCTACTCGTGGAGGAAAAGGCGCCGTCTAACGATCCCGACTGGCGTCAAGGAAAGGCTGATCCCGACCCGCTGAGCCCGAATGACCACGGTGGTGCCCAGGGCTTGCGGGTACAGCAGGGCACCAGGCCTTACATTCGGACAATTCTGGCCGAGATGACGTCCCGCGGCGGCAGGGATGCTGAGATCGCCGCAGATCTCCGCGCCGCACTAAAGTCTGGGAAGCTGAGGTATGTCCTGGTCAAGGCAATGGAGGACGTCAACGGCCTCTACGGCGGAGCCGTAATAGACGAATTCAAGATATAAACTGGAGGAAAGTAGATGGCAACGCCTATCCGGCGCCACAGCTTCCGTACGGACAACGCTGCGGAGGCCATGAAGCCTGTCGTCGCGGCCGCGCAGGAGGCCATCGAGGGGATCGATACGTCCGAGGACGATCGCTACGACGCCCTGCCATTCGCGCTTGGCGCCGCGAAATGGCGCTGCCTCCTAGACCCTGATGTGGGCGAGCTCGACACCTGGGAGTCGTGGGTTCTGGCTATGCAAGTCGGCTCCGCGCTCTTCATCGCCGGTACGGCGCAGGAGAGCACGGTGACCTGCCGGGTCGGAGCTCTGGACGAAGTGCGCACGCTCCCCCGGACCGGCCCGCAGGAGTACCTGCACGCCGGGAACTGGCTCACCTCCTTCTACTTGTCGGTGATCTGCCGCGAGAACGATCGGGTGAACCAACTTGCCCAGGTTCCGGTGTCGTTCCTACGTGCCTCCGGTGCGGAATTCGACGACTACATCTACGCCTGGATCGAGACCCTTCAACATCTCTGGTTCGGTCGCCCGCAGGTCTGGGATTCCCTGGTCGCCGCCGTCCAGGGCACAGCGCCCGAACAAGCTCGGGTCGCAAGCACCGAGTTGATGCTGAAAATCCTCTACCCGCCGCTGGAGTTGTTCCAGCTCTACCTGCGTCGGGAGAACCAAGCTTTCACCGACTCCCTAGTGAAGGCTCTGACCTGGCACAAGGAGTACTGGACGGCGGACGAGGCTCGCCCCTTGAGCGGGGACGGCCTTGTCGCCCTGGGCCCCCTGGCCATCGCGTGCATGGCATACGACGCGGACATGCCGGTCGAGGTCGAGTCCGAATACCTCCCGAAACACCTCCTCCAGCGCAGCTGGCTCGGGGAGTTCCCCACCTGACGCCTTCCCTTCGCGTCGGCACCGGGCCGGCACCGACGTTGGCGTGCCCCGCTCGGGAGGACAGCTCGGTGATCAGTGAGCCTCTTCCAACCTGACGGGTGGTTGGGCTGGTGACCCCGGCGGCGGGCATGAAGAAAGCTCCTGGTAGACGGGTTCACGACCAAGATCACCAGTCCGCCAGGAGCTTTCGCGTGCTTGTCCACCCGGCCGGCGGGACAGCCCTTAGCATCGCCCGGTGGGTGCGATGATTCGAGGAGCCAGCCTGCGCGGGTTTGCGCGCCTCGTCGACGAGCTCGGCGGCGACCCTGAGGAGTTCATGGGGCGGTTCGCGATCCCTCCGGAGGCGCTCGTCTCCGAGGAGGGGCTCGTCCCGATCACCGGCCACGACCTGATGCTCGACGCGGTTGCCCGTGATCTTCGATGCCCTGATTTCGGCCTCCGCCTGGCCTGCGGCCAGGATCTCGGCATCCTCGGCCGACTGGCGCTGGCCATACAGGCATCGTCGACGGTCGCGGAGGCACTGGAGTGCGCGTCGCGGTTCATGTTCGTCCACAGCCCGGCGCTGAGCGTCGGTGTGGAGCCGGATCCACGGGGTCGGCGTGAGGTGGTCGCGCTGACCTACCGGAAGGATCTGCGAGAGTCGCCGTACTCGCCGCAGGCCATGGAACTCGGGATCGGCCTCTTTCACCGCGTGGCCCTGGCTCTGGTAGGCAGCCTGGCCGGGCTTCGGTCGGTGGAGCTGCCTCACCAGCCCCTGTCGCCGGTGTCGCGGTACATCGAGTTCTTCGGCGTGGACGTGAAGTTCGGGTGCCCGACCGCCGCGCTGCGCGTGGAACGGCGGATGCTGGAGAAGGAGTTCCGCGGTGCGGACGCGGCGATCCGCCGGCTCGCACTCGACTACCTGACCCGTCACCACACCGACCCGGAGCGCCTCGTCTCCACGCACGTCCGGCGGGCCCTGGCCGGGAGCGTCGGCACCACCCCGGCGGCCATCGGTCCCGTCGCCCGGCTTCTCGCGATGCATCCCCGCACCCTGCAACGGCGACTCGCTGCCGAGTCGACCGGCTTTGAGGAGATCCTCGACGCCGTACGACGGGATCTCGCGTTGCGCTACATCACCACCACCGACCTGGCGCTGGGACAGGTGGCCGCGATGGCCGGCTTCGCCGACCAGTCCGGCCTCAGCCACGCCGTACGACGGTGGACGGGCTCCAGCCCGAGCGAGGTGCGCTGCCGGGTGCAGGGCATCTCCTGAGATTGTCGTGCTGGAACAAATCCTGCCCGGCTCGGGAGGGCATGCTGCTGGCCCGACGACGAGTGCGAGGAGTGGCCCATGGCGACAGCCGGAACCGACCACCTGACCGGGATCGGTGCGCGACTGATCCCTGAGTTCGACGGCGTGCACGACGTGTGGCCGCGCGGCGAACGCCTCAAGGCGGTCCGCGAGGCCGCCGCGACATACAAGGAGCGCTTCAAGGCGCAGGGCCAGGTGCGCGCGGTGAAGTCGGTGGACATCGCCGCAGCGCCATACCCGGTGAAGTACGCCTTCCACGACGCCGTCTCGGTGCCCACGCTCCCGCTGATCTCGATGATCAACCGCATGATCGTCGTGCAGTACGACGACTTCGACGGCCGGGCCCGCACGCTGGTCTTCGAGCCGACGGTGCCGGACGGCTCCGCGGAGGCACCCTTCTACCGCAACCTGCAGAAGCTGACGGCAAAGGTCCCCGGCGGCAAGCTGCTGGAGCGGATGGTGCTGAGGTACTACGCGGAGCCCGGCGACGTCCTGCGCCGGCTCGGGCTGGCCCCGGACGACATCGACTTCTGCACCTTCGACCACCTGCACGTGCAGGACCCGCGGATGATCATGGGCTCCACCGAGGTCATCAAGGGCGAGTCGGCGCCGCGCGAGCCGCTGTTCGGCGGGGCGAAGATGCTCGTGCACAGCCGCGAGCTGGCCACGCTCCAGTCCCTCCACCCGATGCAGTGGGCGTGGTACGTCGACGGGGGCCTGGGCGGCGTCGCCCCGGAGAAGTTCGTCACCTTCGACGGCGACATCGAGCTCGGCCCCGGCGTCACACTGCTGTGGACTCCCGGACACACCGACGGCAACCACTCACTGGTGCTCAACACCCCCGACGGCGTGTGGGTGTCCTCCGAGAACGGCATCTCCCTCGACAACTGGCAGCCGGAGCTTTCCAGGATCCCCGGGGTGCGCCGCTACCACGAGGCCTTCGGCCGCGAGATCTGCCCCAACGCCAACACCCTGGAGGACTCCCTCGACCAGTACGACTCGATGGTCAAGGAGAAGACCCTCGCCGACCGCTGCAAGGCGGACCCGCGCTGGCTGCAAATCCTGCCCTCGACCGAACTCGCCCCCTGGAAGCGGTTCTGGCCGGTGGTCCCCACCTACGTCCACGGCGGGATCGCCTACGGCGAGGTCAAGGGCGGCCGGCGATGAACCACTCACCCGCCGGCGCGGTGGTCACCGGGGCGGGCCGCGGGCTGGGCAGGCTCATCGCCACGCTGCTGGTGGAGCGCGGCCATAGCGTGCTGGTCACCGACATCGACGAGGAGGCGGCGCGGACCGCTGCGGCCGAACTCGGGTCGGACGTGCTGTGGGCCGGCGTCGACGTGCGCGACGAGGTCCAGGTCACCGCGGCGCGGGACCTCA
Source organism: Streptomyces sp. NPDC058221 (assembly GCF_042882365.1). Lineage (NCBI taxonomy): Bacteria > Bacillati > Actinomycetota > Actinomycetes > Kitasatosporales > Streptomycetaceae > Streptomyces > Streptomyces sp. NPDC058221. Next base: position 27,144 of record NZ_JBHVWF010000031.1, read on the forward strand.
TCGTGGCGCAGGCCGGCCGCCTCGACGTGTGGGTCAACAACGCCGGCGTGCTCGTGACCGGCCCGGCCTGGGAGCAGTCGCCCGACGTACGCCGCCTGATGTTGGAAGTCAACGCGCTCGGTACTGTCAACGGCACCGTCGTCGCGATCGAGGCCATGCGGGGCATGGGCGGGCACATTGTCAACGTCGTATCGCTGGCGGGACTGACCGCGGTCCCGGGCGAGGCAGTGTACGCCGCGTCCAAGCACGCGGCGATCGGCTTCAGCCTGAGCACACTCGCCGACCTGCGCCTGGCCGGGATCAACGAGATCGACATCTCCTGCGTCTGCCCCGACGGCATCTGGACCCCGATGCTCCACGACAAACTCGACGACCCTGCCTCGGCACTGTCCTTCTCCGGCAAGCTACTCAAGCCCGAGGACGTCGCCGCCGCGGTGCGCAAGGTGCTGGACCGCCCGCGCCCGGTCACCGCGGTCCCGGGCTGGCGAGGGCTGCAGGCACGCCTGGCCGACGCCCTCCCCTCCTTCGGGCTGCGTGCCGTCCCCCTGGCGGTCGCGCAGGGCAGACGGGTCCAGCGAAAGATGCTGGCCAAGAGCCGGTCGGTGTAGAGGACTCACCCCTCTCCGGGACGCTGTCCGGCTGACCGGACCGACGCGCCGGTCCTCGCACCCGCGCTCCCCGCCCCTCACCACTCCCGTGCCGCGATCAGCTCCTCCGCGTCCGGGAAGCCGTACGCCTTCGCGATGAGCCAGAACGCCTCGCCGATCTCCTCGCGGGCCACCGTCTCGATCTCGCTGCCCGCCGCGTCGAACTCCGCCTCCAGGACGTCGAACTCGAAGCCTGGATAACGGCAGAGGTGCACATGCTCACATTCTCTCTTCTCAGAGCCCGTAGCACGATCATCGTTGCTCAATTGCCAAACTCCCGCAGACGCTGACCTGCACCGATATCGACGGCAGAGATTGACATTCACGGGGCCGTGCCACACGGACAAACGCCGTGATCCCGGGTCCTGTTGAGTAGCCCAGCCTGCCGTGTCTCTGCACGGCCACTGCGCTTCGCAGGAGTGTCAGTGGCCTCCGCTAGGTTCGTCTCATGAGTTCTTCCTTGAGCGTGTACCTGCTGGACGTGGCCGCTGCACGCGCCCTGGTCGGATCCCGCGATGACCAATTGCTGGAGTTCATTCGCACCGAGTTCGGGGATGACCTGGCCCGCGACGACGACTACCACAGTTACGCGATCGAGCAGGGATCCCCCACGGCCGACGAGGCGCTCCGAGCGGTCATCCACGGCGGCCCCTTCAGCGAAGACCGGGGCCATGCCTTCCAGTACGGCTACGCCTACCAACGACTGTGCTCGCTCACCGGTGCGTTCCTGCCCAACGACTGCTTCACGCCGCACAGGGGCGACTGGCTCTCTGTCGTCGACCGGGGCCTGGCGGCCCTGGGCATCACCGCTGTATCCGTGGACGCGTTCAGCTACAGCGATCTGCCGACTCCCCTGCCATACACCGACATACCGGGCTGCGGTGAGTGGGAACCCGACCACATCACCCTGGCGCTCCAGCAGTTCGAGGCCGCCAAGCGTGCGGTCGACGAGTCAGGTCAGGCCCCGTCGCTGGAGCCCGAAGTCCTGGAGGCCGTCATGCAGTGCCTCGGCTGGATGCGGCACGCGGAAGCACGGCCCGGCTACGGCATCATTGGTTTTCGCTTCTGAAGTCGCGGCGGGGGGCGATGGGATGACTACCCCTTCCGCCGAGCTGTCCTACCTCAGGAGCCGCAGGCCACGGCTCGTGGCGATTCGATGGACGTCGCGCAGCGACTCGGCCATGCGGGCCGCCAGGAAGCGGAGTTGGTCGACGGTGGTGTCCAGGTCGCCGATCATGTCGTCCGCGTGGTCGAGGAGTTCGACGCACATCGACAGTTGCACACTCTCCATCTCGTCGGCCAGCCGGGAGACGTACCCCGTGCCGTCCCCGGAGACGTAGCAGGGCTTCCCCTCCGGGCTCGACCACGGCAACAGCCGCAGCGCCTCTACTCGGCTACCGCCCGCGCCACCTGGGGTCTTCGTCATCGCGCACCCTTTCGTTGCCATGTGTAGCGATCCACTCACAGGGTGAGAGGGGCGCGGCTAGGCTCGCCAGGGGATACGGAGTGACACCGCCTTCGTCGCACGGGAGTTGGCCTTGAGCAATACCTACGGTGAGTGGTTGAAGGCCCGGCGCGAGGCCGCCGGGATGACGCAGCAGGAGTTGGCGGATGCGGCGATCATGACCCGGTCGCACATCTCGCACATCGAGGGCGGCCGGCGGGTGCCGTCGCGGGAGGACGCGCGGCGTCTGGACCTGGCCCTGGGTACGGGGGATGTGCTCACTAGTTTTCTGCCGGATCAGGACGCTGCTGTGGCCGAGTACTTCGAGTCGGCCCTTCAACTCGAACAACAGGCAACGGTGCTGAGAGAGTTCGCCCTGTCCTTCGTGCCGGGCATTCTCCAGACCGAGGCTTACGCACGTGCCGTGCTCGGCATGGGGTTCCCGCCGCTGAGCCAGGTGGAGTGTGACAGGGCTGTCGTCGCACGGCTCGGCCGTGCGCGGATTCTCCAGGACCCGAAAGCCCCGGTCGTCTGGGCACTGTTGGACGAGGCAGTGCTACGTCGCCCGGTCGGTGGGCGCGAGATCATGGCCGCGCAGCTCAGCCATATCGTGAGCCTCGTCGAGAGTGAACGCATCCGCGCCCACGTCATTCCGTTCTCGCTCGGGTACCACCCTCTGCTGGAGAACATGCTGACGCTGATGTGGTTCGAGGACCAACCACCGGTCGCCTACAGCGAAGGGTTGAGGATGGGGAAGCTGCACGACTCCCCGTCTGTAGTCGAGGTACTGCAGGGCCGCTACGCTCTCGCACTGAGTGACGCATTGCCGCTGAAGGAGTCGCTGGCACTGCTGAAGGCGACGGCGAAGGGTTATGAAGAACATGGCTGAGCACACAACCCCCAGCACGTCTGCCCTCGACGGATGGCGCAAGTCGTCCTACAGCAACAGTGACAGCGGCAGCTGCCTCGAAGTCCAGGACCACCACCCCCACGCCGTCCCCGTCCGCGACTCCAAGGTCCCCGGCGGGCCCGCCCTGCTCATCCCCGCCGCCGGCTGGGCCTCGTTCGTCGCAGCGGTCAAGGCCGGGACGCTGTCCGGCTGACCGGACCGACGCGCCGGTCCTCGCACCCGCGCACCCCGCCCCTCACCACTCCCGCGCCGCGATCAGCTCCTCCGCGTCCGCGTCCGGGAAGCCGTACGCCTTCGCGATGCGCCAGAACGCCTCGCCGATCTCCTCACGGGCCACCGTCTCGATCTCGCTGCCCGCCGCGTCGAACTCCGCCTCCAGGGCGTTGAACTCCTCCGTCGCCACAGCCGTCAGCGCGTACAGCGCCACGAGGTCGGCCGGGTGATCCGACTCGATCCGTTCGCAGAGGCGCAGCAGTATCGCCTTGCCCTTGTCCAGGACGTGGTCCGGGAAGTAGTCGTCCTCGTACAGCGGGAGCAGAAGCGCGTCCTGCGCGAGGTGTTCGTTGGTGATCGCCACGATGGCCTCCCCTTCGTCACTCCCGATGCTGCACCACCGCACTGACAACACCCGGTGCGGGCAGGTCAGCCCGCGACCCGCTCCCCCGGCGAGTCCGCAGACTCCGTCGCATCCGTGTCCCCGCCGCGACCCGCCAGCCGCTCGCGCCAGGCGACCAGCACCTCCGCGTCCGTCGGCTTCGTCGCCAGCGAGACGATGACGTACACGGCGAGCGAGGCCAGCAGGCCGTAGTAGACCGGCTCGTTGGCGAGGATTCCGTAGCCCGCCATCAGGCCGATCACCGCAACGCCGCCCACCGCGACTGCCGCCAGTGCGCCGGCTGCCGTGCCCCGGCGCCAGAGCAGGCCGCCGAGGATCGGTACCAGCAGGCCGCCGACAAGGAGGTTGTACGCGACTGTCAGGGCCTCGACCACGTTGTTCAGCGCGATGGCTATGAGGATCACCGCGATACCCATGATCAGGATGAAGGCGCGGTTGCCCTTCACCTCGTCGTGCTCCGTGCTGTCCCCGCCGCCCCCGGACACCGCGCCCCGCAGCCGCGACCAGATGTCGTTGTTGGCCACCGTCGCGCAGGCGATCAGCGCACCGGAGGACGTGGACATCACCGCCGCCAGTGCTGCGGCGAGGACCAGGCCCCGCACTCCCACCGGGAGTTCGTCCTTGACGATGGTCGCGAAGGCCGCGTCCGCGGTCGGCAGCTTCGGGTACATGACCTTGGCGGCCGTGCCGATGACCGCTCCCGCGACCGCGTACACCAGGCAGTACGTGCCGGCGACGGTGCCTCCGAGTCGGGCCACGCGGTCGCTGCGGGCGGTGAACACCCGCTGCCAGATGTCCTGTCCGATCAGCATGCCGAAGGTGTAGATCAGCACGTACGTGAAGATCGTCTCGCCGCCGATGCCCAGCGGGTCGAAGTAGTCGGTGGGCAGCTTGGCCTTCATCTCGCTGAAGCCGCCCGCCTTGATCACCGCGATGGGCAGCAGGAGCAGCAGTACGCCGATGGTCTTGACGACGAACTGGACCATGTCCGTCAGCGTGATCGACCACATGCCGCCGAGCGTCGAGTACGCGACGACGATGGTGCCGCCGAGGATGATCGCGACGGTCCTGTTCATGTCGAAGAGGACGTCGAAGATGGTGGCGTACGCGATGGTCGAGGTGACCGCGAGCATCAGGGTGTACGCCCACATGACGATGCCCGAGATGAGTCCGGCCCGGCCGCCGTAGCGCAGGTCGAGCATCTCGGAGACGGTGTAGACCTTCAGCCGCGCGATGCGGGCGGAGAAGAACACGGAGAGGGCGAGCAGGCCGAGGCCGATGGTGAAGACCATCCAGGCGCCGGAGAGTCCGTACTGGTAGCCGAGGCCGACGCCGCCGATCGTGGAGGCGCCGCCCAGGACGATGGCGGCCATGGTGCCGGAGTACATCCAGGGGCCGAGCCGGCGGCCCGCCACCAGGAATTCGCTCTTGGACTTGGCGCGGCGCATGCCCCACCAGCCCATGGCGAGCATGCCGGCCAGATAGACGACGATCACGGCGTAGTCGACTGCCATGGGCTTCCCTCCGTCTCGATCGCAAAGTCACAGGTGTGGGTGGTGAAGACGGTAGGTGGCCCGGCAGCGGCGCTGAAGTGTACGTTTCATCCATTCTCGCCACACTGAACGGATGATCCATCCATGCCGGAACTCCCCGCAGGGCAGATGGCACCGACGACGCCGCCGACCCCGCCCATCCCGCTGACCGAGCTGCTGGCCCGGGAGGAGCTCGGGCTGCGCAGGATCGCGGGGCCCGCGGAGGCGGAGCTGTTGTGGGTGCACACCTCGGAGATGGCCGACCCGTATCCGTATCTGCTCGGCGGTGAGCTGCTGCTGAGCGCGGGGGTGCTGCTCACGGACCCGGACACCTATGTGGCACGGCTGGTGGAGGCGGGGGCCGCCGCGCTCGGTTTCGGGGTGCGGCCGGTGCACGAGACGGTGCCGGCGGAGCTGGTGGCGGCGTGCGAGCGGCACGGGCTGCCGTTGATCGAGGTGCCGCCCGAAACCCCGTTCACGGCGATCGCGCGTGCGGTGTGGCGGCTGATGGCGGAGGCCCGGCTGCGCGAGCTGCGCCGGGTGACGCGCGCCCAGCAGGCCCTCGCCACCGCTGCGGCCAGGACCGATCCGGTGCCGGCGGTGCTGCATCAGCTCGCTGCCCAGTTGGAGGGGCGGGCGGTCCTGCTCACGGCCGACGGCGAGGAGCTGCACGCGGCGGGCCGGGCTCCGGCGCCCGGCGTACGGGCCGCGCTCGTCCGGCTCTCCCGGGTGGTCGCGCCCGTCGTACGCCCCGCGCCCGCCTCGGCCACCGACACCCTGGGCAGCACGCATCTCGCCGCGTACGCGCTCGGCGGCGGGCAGGGGCTCGTCCTGACGCTGGCGACGGAACGACGCGAGGCGGGCGACCACACCATCGCCGGGGTCGCGGTCGTGCTGCTCTCCCTGCTGGCCGCCCCGCACCAGGGCGCCCACGCCGCAGGGCGCTCGGCGGCGCTGGTCCGGCTGCTGCTGGGCGCGGACCCGGCGGGCGTCGCCCCGCTGCTGGGCGGCGCGGAGCTGTGGACGGTGGTGCACGCCCGCCGCAGCGGCGGCGGGCCGGTGGACCCGCTCACCGCGGGGGCGCTCGGCGCGGCTCTGGGCTCGGCGCTGGTGGACGCGGGCCGGGGCGGCGACGCGGTGCGGGTACTGGTGCCCGGCGGTGACCGGGTCACCCCGCAGCCGGGGTGGACGCTCGGCGCCTCCGCGCCCGCGGCGATCACCGCGCTGGACGTGGCCGACACCCAGGCGTCACGCGCCCTGGGCCGCGCGGAGGCGACCCGCACCCCGCTGGCCCACCACCGCGCGGACACCGGTCGCGGACTGGCCGCCCTCATTCCGGAGGGGGCGGCAGAGGCGCACGCCCGCGCACTGCTGGCCCCGCTCACCGAACCGCTCGCCGAGACCCTGCGCTGCTGGCTGAGCCTGCACGGCAGCTGGGACCGCACGGCCACCGCGCTTCAGGTGCACCGCAACACGGTCCGCCAGCGCATCACCCGCTGCGCGGGTCTGCTGGATGCGGATCTGGACGACATGGATGTGCGGACGGAGCTGTGGGTGGCGCTGCGGCGCGGGTGACCCGCGGATACGCACGGACAGCTGCCCCGGTCACTCGGCCCGGACCGGTCACCCCTCCCGGCCCCGTCGCCCCTCCCGGCCCCGTCGCCCCTCCCGGCCCCGTCGCATCCCGGACCGGTCGCTCCCTCCGCGGCAGTCACTCCTGCCGCAGCGGCGCCTCCCGCATCAGCCAGGCCACCACGACGGCCACGGCCCCCAGCATCGCGGCTCCGAGCAGCACCCCGTGCAGTCCGTCGGTGACCGCGGTCCGTACCGCGTCCCGGACCCCGTCCGGCATCCGGCGCACCGCTTCGGGCGTCCAGGCCGTTCCGCCTTCGGGCATTCCGCCCGAGTGGAGCCGGCTCGCGTAGACCGCGCCGAGCACCGCGACGCCCAGCGAGCTCCCGATCGTACGGACGAGGGTGGCGGTGCCGGTGGCGGCGCCCATGTCGCGCGGTGTCGCGCTGGTGATGGTGATCAGGAGCGTGCACTGCATCAGCAGGCCCAGGCCGGTGCCGAGGACGAGGGTCAGTGCGGACGTCACGGCCGTGGGAGTACCGGTGCCCGTCGTCAGCAGTGCGAGCGCGCCCGTGGTCGTCAGCGCGCCGCCGATGATGGAGTAGGCGCGATAACCGGCTGCGCCGGCGACGAGCCGGCCCACCAGGAGCTGCGCCCCGAACATCCCCGCCATCAACGGGAGCAGCAGCATGCCGCTGGCCGTCGAGGTCGCTCCGCGTACGAACTGCATGTACTGCGGCAGATAGGCGGACGCCCCGAGCATGGCCGCGCCCACCAGGAACGTGAGCACCTGGGCGAGCGTGAAGTTGCGGTCGGCGAAGAGACGGGGCGGGATGATCGGCTCGGCGACGCGCCGTTCGACCCGGGCGAACCAGGCCAGGGAGCCGACGCCGATCACTCCGAGGCCGAGGATCTGCGGTGACGACCAGGCGTATGCCGTACCGCCCCAGCTGCCCAGCAGGGTGAGGGCGAGGATGGCGGCACTGAGCAGCCCGGCCCCCGCGTAGTCGATCCGCGCCTCGACCCGTTCGGTGTGCAGACGAAGACGCAGACCGATGACGAGCAGGGCGAGCGCGCCGATGGGCACGTTGACATAGAAGACCCAGCGCCAGTTCAGCTGGTCGGTGAGGAAGCCGCCGAGCAGCGGTCCGCCGACGAGCGCGACGGGCATCATGGCGCCGACCATCGACTGCGACCGGCCCGCCTGCGAGGGCGGCAGCATGACGCCGATGATCGAGATGGCGCCGACCATGAGCCCGCCCGCACCGAGGCCCTGCACGGCACGGAACGCGATGAGCTGGCCCATGTCCTGGGCGAGACCGGAGAGTACGGAGCCTGCGAGGAACACCGTGATCGACCAGACGAAGCTGCCCTTGCGTCCGTAGAGATCGCCGAGCTTGCCCCAGACGGGGGTGGAGAGCGAGGCGGTCAGCAGATAGGCCGTCACCACCCAGGACAGGTGGTCGACGCCGCCCAGGTCGCCGACGATCGTGGGCAGGGCGGTGCCCACGATCGTGCCGTCGAGCAGACCGAGCATCAGCCCGAGAAGCAGTCCGAAGAGGACCAGCTTCGACGGGCCGTCATCGTCGGCGGCGGATGGCCGGCCGGCGTCCGGTACCTGTGCGGTGTTCGTGTGGTTCGTGTGCTCGCTCATGGTTGCCCCCGGGCTGTGTGAGGTGGCGTCAGGCCGCGTACGGGCGGATGGACCTGGCGTCCCGCAGGGCCTGTGCCCACCAGGCCAGCTGGTCGAGCAGGGCCTTGACCGCAGCGTCGACCGCCGGGTCGTCCACGGCACCGTCCTCGGCGAACCTGCCGTAGGCGTTGTGGAAGCTGACCGTGTTGCGGATGGTCGTGGCGTTCAGCTCGGCCATGACGACGCGGAGCTGCTCGACCGCGCGCAGTCCGCCGGAGAGGCCGCCGTAGGAGACGAAGCCGATCGGCTTGGCGTGCCACTGCTCGTTGTGCCAGTCGATGGCGTTCTTCAGGGACGCCGGAAAGCTGTGGTTGTACTCGGGCGTGACGAGGACGAACGCGTCGGCCGCCGCGAGGCGCGGCGACACCAGGGCGAGGGCCTCCTCGGTTCCGGGCGCGGGAGGCTGCCCGAAGGCGGGCAGAACGGTGGGCAGCGGGGTTTCGGCGAGATCGATGACGTCGGTGGTCATGTCGCCGCGCCGGGACAGGTGCCCCTTGAGCCACTGGGTGACGACCGGGGCGAATCGACCCTCGCGGGTGCTGCCGACGACTACGGCGACGCGGAGAGGGTGGCTGGTGCGGGTGTCGGTGTCGGTGTCGGTGTCGGTGTCGGTCATGAGGTCCCCCGGGTCGGGTCGGCTGAGAGCACACGGCGTGAACGTGCATGAACGTGCACCACGCGGACGTGTACGACGTATCCTTGCGAGTACAACGTACACATCACTGTGTACAACGTCTACTGACAGATACGCTGTACGCCTATGACCTACCGAGAGGGGTCCGCCATGGCCGGCCAGAACAGGGACGGCAAGAAGGACGGCACGAGCACGCCGGACAAGTCGCTATGGCAGCGGCTGGAACAGCCGGCGCCACCCCGCGCCGCACTGTCCCTGGAGCGCATCGGGGCCGTCGCGGTGGCGATCGCCGACACGGAAGGCTTCGCCGCCGTCACGATGCGCAGGCTCGCCACGGAACTGGGCGTCGCACCCATGGCCGCCTACCGGCACGTCTCCGGCAAGGACGACCTGTGGGCGCTGATGGCCGAACGGGTGGCGGCCGAGCAGCGGATCCCCGACGAGGTGACCGGCTGGCGCGAGGTGCTGCGAACCTTCGGCCTGCTGACCCGGGACATGATGCTGCGCCACCCGTGGCTGGGGCAGCTGCCCACCGCACTCTTCGTACTCACACCGGGCAGGCTGGCCATCGCCGAACGGCAGCTGGCCGCGCTCGACGGACTCGGCCTCGACGAGGACACGATGATGGTCGTCTTCCGCACCGTCAGCGCCTACGCGCACGGCGCGGTGAGCACCGAGCTGGCCCTGCACGAGTGGACTCGGTCGGCGGGCTGGTCCTCCGGCACCGAGACGCGGATGGGCCTGGCGCCGCAGATGACGTACCTCATGGACACCGGCCGCTATCCCACCTACCGGCGCTACGGAGAACGGGCGACCCGCAAGGACGACGCGGCCTGGGCGTTCGAAGTGGGCCTGGACTGCGTCCTGGACGGGATCTCGGCCCGTTTCGGCATCTGACGGGCAGCGCCGAAGGCGGCCGGACCGGGGGCGGAGCAGGCGTGCTCAGCATCACCCTGGACAGCTTCGGTGACCGCCGGGTAACTTTTAACCAAGGCTGAGCAAGCGCTTAGCCGAGCCGAGCGAAGCCGACCAGGGAGGCACCCCGTGCGCCGTACGGTATTCAACGAGGACCACGAGGCGTTCCGGGAGACCATCCGCGCCTTCATCGCGGCCGAGGTCGTGCCCGTGTACGACGAGTGGTTCGCCGCCGGTCAGGCGCCGCGCGACTTCTACCTCAAGCTCGGCGAGCTGGGTGTCTTCGGCATCAACGTGGACGAGGAGTACGACGGCGCGGGCATCGACTCGCACAAGTACGAAGCCGTCATCTACGAGGAGACCGCCCGCGCGGGTGTCTCCTTCGGCGGCTCCGGTGTGCACACCCTGCTCGGCCTGCCCTACGTCAAGATGCTCGCCACCGACGAGCAGAAGAAGCGCTGGCTGCCGAAGTTCACCACCGGTGAGGAGATGTGGGCCCTCGCGATGACCGAGCCGGGCACCGGCTCCGACGTCGCGGGCATGAAGACCACCGCCAAGCTCTCCGATGACGGCACGCACTACGTCCTCAACGGCGCCAAGACCTTCATCACCGGCGGTGTGCACGCCGACCGGGTCATCGTCTGCGCCCGCACCTCCGCCCCGCGCGAGGACGACCGCCGCTTCGGCATCTCCCTCTTCGCCGTCGACACCAAGTCCGATGGCTACTCGGTCGGCCGCAAGCTCGACAAGCTGGGCCTGAAGGTCTCCGACACCGCGGAGCTGGCGTTCGTCGACGTCAAGGTCCCGGTCGAGGACCTCCTCGGCGAGGAGAACAAGGGCTTCGGCTACCTCGGCACCAACCTGGCCTCCGAGCGCTGGGGCATCGCCTTCGGCGCGTACGCGCAGGCCGCGGCCGCCGTCCGGTTCGCCAAGGAGTACGTGCTGGAGCGCACCGTCTTCGGCAAGACCGTCGCCTCGTTCCAGAACACCAAGTTCGAGCTGGCCGCCTGCCAGGCCGAGGTGGACGCGGCCCAGGCCGTCGCCGACCGCGCGCTGGAGGCGCTGGACGCCGGTGAGCTGACCGCCGCCGAGGCCGCCTCCGCGAAGCTGTTCTGCACCGAGGTCGCGCACCGGGTGATCGACCGCTGCCTCCAGCTGCACGGCGGCTACGGCTTCATGAACGAGTACCCGATCGCCCGCCTGTACGCGGACAACCGGGTCAACCGCATCTACGGCGGCACCAGCGAGGTCATGAAGTCGATCATCGCGAAGTCCATGGGCCTGTAGAGCGGTTACGTTCTCTCCATGAACGCAAGCCCTGACCCCCTGCTCGATCTGCTCGCCCTGCTGGATCTGGAGCAGATCGAGCAGGACATCTTCCGGGGCACGAGCCGCTCGGCGCTCGTGCCCCGCGTCTTCGGCGGACAGGTCGCGGCGCAGGCGCTGGTCGCCGCGGGCCGTACCGTCCCCGCGGACAGGCCCGCCCACTCCCTGCACGCGTACTTCCTGCGGATGGGCGACCCCGGCGCGCCGATCGTCTACACCGTCGACCGCATCCGGGACGGCCGCTCCTTCACCACCCGGCGGGTCGTGGCCGTCCAGCACGGGCAGCCGATCTTCCACCTCTCGGCGTCCTTCCAGACGTACGAGGAAGGTCTTGAGCACCAGGCTGACATGCCGCCCGCGCCCGACCCGGAGACGCTGCCCACGGCCGCCGAGATGCTGCCGCGCTACGCGGACCGGTTCAGCGAGCCGGGTGTCGTGGACCGGCTGATCGAGGCGCGGGCCGCGGTCGATCTGCGCTACGTGGACGCGCCGCCCTTCGGCAGCGTCGGCGAACCGCGCGAACCCCGCTCGCAGGTGTGGTTCCGTACCAACGGCAAGCTGGCCGACGACCCGCTGCTGCACGTCTGCATGGCGACGTACGTCTCCGACATGACGCTGCTCGACTCGGTGCTCCTGGCCCACGGGCGGGGCGGCTGGGCGGTCGGTGACGTGGTGGGCGCGAGCCTGGACCACGCGATGTGGTTCCACCGGCCGTTCCGGGCCGACGAATGGCTGCTGTACGACCAGGAGTCGCCGTCCGCGTCCGGTGGACGTGGACTGGGCCAGGCCCGCATCTACACGCAGGACGGCCGACTGGCGATCACCGTCATCCAGGAGGGCGTCGTCCGGGTTCCCCGGACGGACTGAACGGGCCGCACGGCCGCGCATCGGACATGCCGGGCCCGGCTGCGGACATACTCCCCACCATGAGTGACGAGAAATCAGCCGGTGGGGAGTCCGACGGGAAGCCGGGCGAGGCGAATGGCGGCGGCGGGGAGTCCACGTTCACCGTCATCGTCGCCGCAGGCGCCAACCTCGGCATCGCCGTGGCCAAGGCCGTCGCGGGACTGATCAGCGGATCGAGCGCGATGCTCTCCGAGGCGGCGCACTCGGTCGCCGACACCGTCACCGAGGTGCTGCTGCTCACCGCGCTCAAGCGCAGCGAGAAGCCCGCCGACGAGGACCACCCGTTGGGTTACGGCCCCGAGCGCTACATCTGGGCGATGCTCGCCTCGGTCGCCACGTTCGTCGGCGGCGCGGTCTTCTCGCTGTACGACGGCATCCACACCCTCACGGAGGGCGAGGACCTCGGCGATCCGCTGGTCTCGTACATCGTGCTGGGCCTCGCCTTCCTGCTGGAGGGGTTCTCCCTGCGCACCGGGCTGCGGCAGGTCCGCGGCGAGGCGGCCCGGCTGGGCGCCGCTCCCGCCCGGTACCTGCGACTCACACCCGACACCGCGGTCAAGGCCGTCGTGATGGAGGACTCGGCGGCGCTGGTCGGACTGCTGCTGGCCGCAGGCGGGCTGCTCGGCGGCCAGCTGTCGGGCTCCGGTGTCTGGGACGGCATCGCGTCGATCCTGATCGGTGTGCTGCTCGTGTACGTGGCCTGGGTGCTGGGCCGCTCGAACGCCCAGCTGCTGATCGGGCGTCCGGTACCGGAGTCGATGCGGACGGGGGTACGGGAGGAGCTGCTCTCGGTGCCGCACATCATCGAGGTTCTGGAGCTGACCACACTCATCCAGGGGCCGAGCGAGATCCTGATCGCCGCGAAGGTCGACTTCCGGGACGTGGCCAGCGCCGAACAGGTCGAGTGGGCCTGTGAGGAGGCGGAGCAGCAGTTGCGGGAGCGGTATCCGTCGATCCAGCGCGTCTACCTGGATCCGACGCCGGGGGTGGCGCAGCGCCGCCGCGCCCGCGCGGCCGGGGGGAATCCGGTGGTCGGGCCCGGCGACGGGGAGGGCAACGGGGACGGCGGAGGCCTGTTCACCGACCGCCTGGACGAAGACGAATAGGCCGCGTCACACCGCCGTCCGCCCGGTCACCACGTCGTGGCGAGCCAGGCGGCCTACGGCTCGGAGCGTTCCCGAGTGCGTGGGTCCGCCGCCCGTCAGAGCAGTCCGGCGGCGTCCAGCAGGTAGTCCGTCATCGGGTCGTAGAACCGCGGGTCCAGCACGTGGTCGTCCAGCGGCACGGCCACCTGGAGGGTGCCCTCGGACTCCCCCAGGAACAGCGCCGGGTCGTTGCAGTCCGCGTAGCCGATGGCGTCGAGACCGCGCTGCGCCGCGCACCCGGCCCAGCCGTGGTCGGCGACGACCAGGTCGGGCATGGGGCGGCCCTCGCGTTCCAGGCCGTCCAGGACGGCCGCCATCGGGGCCGGGGAGTGGGTGTGCCAGAGGGTCGCGCCACGCTCCTGCACGGCGACGTCCGCGAACTGGAAGACCATGCCCTCGTCCGCCATCAGCCCGCCCGGGATGCGGACGATCTCGCAGCCGGCCGCCCTGAGCGCGGCGGCTGTCAGCCGGTGGACGTCCAGCAGCCCGCCCGGGTGCCCGGTGGCGAGCAGCACCCGCTCGGATCCGGCGGCCGCCTTCCGCAGCCGGGCCGCCGCCCGGTCAAGGGCGTCGACGGTGAGCTCGGGGTCGATGGTGTCCTGGCCGAACCGGTGCTCGGGGTCGTCGCTGACGCCGCAGCGCTCGGCCATCACCGCCAGCACGTCCTGCTCGTCGCGCCACCGGTCGCCGAGCTCGAGACCCAGCCAGAAGTGGCGGTCGCCGTTGGCGAGCTTGCGGTAGTGGGAGAGGTTGTTGTCGCGTGGGGTCGCGACGTCTCCGGCTATACGCGTACGGACGAGTTGTTCGACGAGGGCGGCGCGGCTGGGTATCGGCATGAACCCATTGTGCCGCCAGGTATGCGCAGTGTGCTGGTCGTATCGGGTGGCGGGCCGCACAGGCTTCGGTGGTACCGAACACAGCGGGCGGCGGGAAGAGGCGGATCGCGGCAGCGGGTCAGGGCAGCCGGGTCGCGTAGGTGATCCGGTCCAGGCGGTAGTACCGGGCCGTGCAGTCGGCCGGCCAGTAGCTGCGGCCGTGGTTGCCGAAGGGGTCGCGCATCTGCCCGACCGAGGCCGGTACGTAGGGCAGGACCCGGGCGCCCTCGGCCGCCTCCTCGCGCAGCAGCCGGTCCTGGCGGTCCCAGTGCCGGGCCCGGACGTCCATGTCGTGGGCCAGATCGGTCAGTGGCACGGCCAGCCCGACGCAGACCGCGGCGCAGAGCAGCGCGGCCACCCAGGTCGCGGCGTCGGCGACCCGCCCGTGGGCGCGAAGGGCGGCGCCGAGCAGGGCGCCGAGCCCGGCGAGCAGCAGCACGAGGAGGAAGAGGTAGTCGTTCCAGGTGCGGGTGCCGTACGTCATCATGTTGTCCGCGAAGGCGGGCAGGGTGACGAGGGTGCAGAGGTACCCGGACACCAGGAAGGCCGCCACACCGGCCAGGGCCGGGACGAGAGGCCGGCTCCGCAGGGGCCCGTCGCCGGACGGGGCGTCGTCCTCGCGCAGCAGCAGGCCCAGCAGGACACCGACGGCCAGTGCGCCGAGGTAGGTCCAGGTGGTGAGCACGGTCCCCAGGATGTCGCCGAACGTCCGCAGCGCGTCGGCCAGCGAACCGGTGTCGACCACGGACGTGGCGCCGGTGCCGAAGCGGTCACGGCGGGTGCGGGACCCCGGCGACGTGTAGAGGACGATCATCCCCGCCACCAGGGCAGCCAGCGAGACCACGCACCAGCGGCGGGTGTGGCTGCGGGCGGGGCCCGGCCGCGACCTGAGGCTGAGCAGCAGGACGGTGCAGAGCAGGACGCCCGCGACGATGGAGGTCCCTTCCGAGAGGGTCCCGATGAAGAGCCCGGCGACGGCGGCGACGCACAGCGCGAGGACCCTCCCCCGGTGCGACCTGGCCCGGAGCAGCGGGATCACCGCCGCGGCGGCCAGCGCCGGGGCGACGGTGTGCGAGACGGAGGAGGCCGGCCAGTAGAACGTCTTGTACGTGTTGGGGGTGGCGAAGAAGAACACCACCACGGTCGTCGCCGCGACGAGCAGGGGCACTCCGCGCGGCGCGGTCCGCCCGGCGGCGTGCAGGGCGGCGGCGGTCACGGCCCATACGGCGGCGAGGATCAGCAGTCCGCTGACCGTGGCGTACCACTGGTGCCCCGGCACGCCCCCGGCGCCGTAGAGCGCGACCATCAGGGCGTTGGCGATGCGTCCGTTGTCGTGCAGGTAGAACTTCCCGATCATGCCGGAGACGCCTTCGTCCCGGAGCACGGGCAGGAAGCACCAGTCGTCGCCGCCCGGCCGCACCAGCCGGCCGATCCAGAAGGACGCGGCCAGCAGGGCCAGCGGGAACACGGTGAGAACGGCCGCCCAGAGCGGTGCGCCGGGCCTCGGGGGCTGTTCGTCGTGCCGGCGGTGGGGTGCGTCGTCCGTCGTCGGCGGGGGGTCCGCGGTTCCCGATGCTTCGGCGGTCATGGAGGTGCCGGTGCCCTTCGTGCGATGCCGCTGCGTACGTGTGCCGTGGTGGTGCCGAGGGGTCAGTCGCCGGGGCGGCCGGCCCGGCCGCCGACCAGCGGTTCCGGCTGTCCGGGCACGGCCGCGCCGGATGTGATGGCCCACCGGGCGATCAGGAAGGAGAACGGGGTGGCGAGAATTCCGGCGGCCAGCGCGGCGATGTTCTTTCCCATGCCCAGATGGCTCACCCCGACGTAGAGCAGCGCCCCGGACAGCACGAGATTGACGAGACTCGACAGCGGAAAGCGGACGAAGGCCCGCCAGGTCGGAGTGGTCCGGCAGGTGATGTAGGTGTTGAGCAGAAAGGAACCGACGACACTCACGCAATAGCCGATGACATGGGCGGCCAGATAGGGCATCCAGCGGTTGAGCGTCGCGTAGACGGCGAGATAGACCGCCGTGTTGACGACGCCGATCATGGCGAAGGTGAGGAATTGGCGCACGGTTCGGGACCTGCCCGATCCATAGGCGCTCGCGCCGCTGCCTCTCACCCGTAACGGCCGGGCGGGTGCGGCGGGAGCCGGGTTCTCATCGGTTTCCCGGATCAGATAGTGCGGGCGGTTCTTCGTCTCGCAGTAGATACGGCCGACGTATTCACCGACGATGCCGAGCGTGGCCAGCTGGATTCCGCCGAGGGCCACGACGGCGGTGAGCAGGGTGGTGTAGCCGGGCACCCCCACTCCGTGGCGTGCCACCTCCACGATGATCCACAGGGCGTATCCCATCGCCGCCAGCGCCATGAGAAGGCCGGCGTAGATGGCGAGGCGCAGGGGGCGGTTGTTGAAGGAGATCAGCCCGTCGATGCCGTAGTTGAGCAGCTTCCTGCCGCCCCACTTCGAGCGCCCGGCCACGCGTTCGGCGTTTCGGTACACGAAGCTGGTGGTGTCGTATCCGATCCAGGAGAAGATCCCCTTGGAGAACCGGTTGGACTCCGGGAGCGCGAGCACGCTGTCCACCGCACGGCGGGACAGCAGCCGGAAGTCCCCTTCGCCGTCGACCACGGACACGTCCATGAAGTGGCCCATGGCCCGGTAGTAGGAGCGGCTGGCGAGGGAGCGCAGAGCGCCCTCGCCCTCGCGGTCGCGCCGGGCGATCACCTGGTCGTATCCGTGCCGGCTCAATTCGAGCATGCGGGGCAGGAGTCCGGGCGGGTGCTGGAGGTCGGCGTCCATCAGGACGACGCAGTCCCCGCGGGACATCCGCAGTCCGGCGAGCATGGCGGCCTCTTTGCCGAAATTACGGCTGAAGGCGGTGTAGCGGACCCGTTCGTCGACGGCGGACAGGTGGATGAGTTCCGCGCGGGTGAGGTCTTCGCTGCCGTCGTCGACATAGCAGACCTCGAAAGTGTTCCCGGTCGGTTCGAGGGCTTCGACCAGTGCGCGGTGAAACGCCTTGACCGCCTCGTCCTCGTTGTAGCAAGGGACGACGATCGATACCTGGCAGTTTTTCATTTCGATTCCCCATCAGGCGCGGACGCGACCGTCCCGAAGCCTATGTCCGCACCCTGCCGAAACAACTCAGGCGAATGGGGTTCACGGGGAAAAGTCGGCGTGGAATCCGCACCCGGCCGTACGCGGTGCGTTTTCCGGCGGCCCTTCTATTCCGGAATGCCGTCCGGCGCCGGCCGCGCGGCGCCCGCCGCGGCGAACGCGCCGCGGGCCAGCCGGTGCAGCAGCGCCGCCGTGTCCGTGCGGTCGGGCAGGGCGCCGGGGCGGCCCAGGTGCGGGGTGGAGTTGAGCAGGCCGAACACGGCGTGCACGGCGGCGCGCGCCTCGTGCTCGGGGAGGTCCGGGTAGAGGTCGCGGACCACGCCGACCCACACCTCGACGTACTGCCGCTGGAGCCGGCGCACCCGCTTGCGGTCGGTGTCCCGCAGGCGGTCCAGCTCGCGGTCGTGCAGGGTGATCAGGGGGCGGTCGTCGAGGGCGAAGTCGATGTGGCCGTCGATGAGCGCGTCCAGGAGCGCCTCGCGCGATCCGCCGCCGGACGCCGCGTCCTGGGACACGCGCAGCTCCCCGCCCGCCAGCAGCCGCTCGCTGATGCCGACCAGCAGCTCGGCGAGCATCGCGTCCTTGCCGGGGAAGTGGCGGTAGAGGCCGGGCCCGCTGATGCCGACGGCGGCCCCTATCTCGTCGACGCCGACACCGTGGAAGCCGCGCTCGGCGAAGAGGCGCGCGGCCTCCTTGAGGATCTGCTCACGGCGGGTGGGAGCCGCGACGCGGGCGGCGGCATGGGTGCTCATGACCCATCATTCTAGACAGAGGGGTTAGCGGTCGTTAACCTGAAGGCGTTAACGCTCATTAACACCGCGGTACGGGCAAGGGGGCTCGACAGGATGCAGCAGGCACCGGTGCTGGCGAGCGCGGCCGATCCCGCCTCGGAGGCCTGGCAGGCCAACGAGGCGGCGCATCACGCGCTCACCGACGAGCTGCGCAAGCGGCTCGCCACGGCCAGGCTCGGCGGGGGTGAGAAGGCCCGCGCCCGGCATGTGGCGCGCGGCAAGCTGCTGCCCCGGGAGCGGGTGGACACCCTCCTCGATCCGGGCTCCCCCTTCCTGGAGCTGGCCCCGCTGGCGGCCGAGGGGCTGTACGGGGGCGCGGCACCGGCCGCCGGGGTGATCGCCGGGATCGGCCGGGTCAGCGGCAGGGAGTGCGTGATCGTCGCCAATGACGCGACCGTCAAGGGCGGCACGTACTACCCGATGACCGTGAAGAAGCACCTGCGGGCCCAGGAGGTGGCGCTGGAGAACCGGCTGCCCTGCCTCTACCTGGTGGACTCGGGCGGCGCCTTCCTGCCGATGCAGGACGAGGTGTTCCCGGACCGGGAGCACTTCGGGCGGATCTTCTACAACCAGGCCCGGATGTCCGGCGCCGGCATCCCGCAGATCGCTGCGGTGCTCGGCTCCTGCACGGCCGGCGGGGCGTACGTCCCCGCGATGAGCGACGAGGCCGTGATCGTCCGGAACCAGGGCACGATCTTCCTGGGCGGCCCGCCGCTGGTGAAGGCCGCGACGGGTGAGGTCGTCACCGCAGAGGAGCTGGGCGGCGGCGAGGTGCACTCCCGTACGTCCGGGGTCACCGACCATCTCGCGGAGGACGACGCGCACGCGCTGCGCATCGTGCGCACCATCGTGGCCACCCTGCCGGACCGGGGCGCGCTGCCCTGGTCCGTACAGCCGGCCGACGAGCCGAAGGTGGACCCCGCCGGTCTGTACGGGGCCGTCCCGGTCGACTCGCGCACCCCGTACGACGTACGGGAGGTGATCGCCCGGGTCGTCGACGGATCGCGCTTCGCCGAGTTCAAGGCCGAGTACGGAACGACGTTGATCACCGGCTTCGCGCACATCCACGGCCACCCGGTCGGGATCGTCGCCAACAACGGCATCCTGTTCTCCGAGTCCGCCCAGAAGGGCGCGCACTTCATCGAGCTGTGCGACCAGCGCGGCATCCCCCTCGTCTTCCTCCAGAACATCTCCGGCTTCATGGTCGGCCGCGACTACGAGGCCGGCGGCATCGCCAAACACGGCGCCAAGATGGTCACCGCCGTCGCCTGCACCCGGGTGCCGAAGCTGACCGTGGTGGTCGGCGGGTCCTACGGGGCGGGCAACTACTCGATGTGCGGCCGGGCCTACAGCCCCCGCTTCCTGTGGATGTGGCCCAACGCCAAGATCTCCGTGATGGGCGGCGAGCAGGCCGCGTCCGTCCTGGCCACGGTCAAGCGCGACCAGCTGGGCGACGACTGGAGCGCGGAGGACGAGGAGTCCTTCAAGGCCCCGATCCGCGAGCAGTACGAGACCCAGGGCAACGCGTACTACGCCACCGCCCGGCTCTGGGACGACGGCGTGATCGACCCGATGGAGACCCGGCAGGTGCTGGGGCTCGCCCTGACCGCCTGCGCCAACGCCCCCTTGGGCGATGCCGGCTTCGGCGTCTTCCGGATGTGAGGAACAGATGACGATGTTCGACACGGTTCTCGTCGCCAACCGCGGCGAGATCGCGGTCCGGGTCATCCGGACCCTGCGCGAGCTGGGGGTGCGCTCGGTCGCCGTCTTCAGCGACGCGGACGCGGACGCCCGGCACGTACGGGAGGCCGATACGGCGGTACGGATCGGGCCCGCACCGGCCGCCGAGAGCTACCTCTCCGTGGACCGGCTGCTGGAGGCGGCCCGCCGCACGGGCGCGCAGGCCGTCCACCCCGGTTACGGATTCCTCGCCGAGAACGCGGGCTTCGCCCAGGCGTGCGCGGACGCGGGTCTGGTCTTCATCGGCCCGCCCGCCGCCGCCATCTCGCTGATGGGCGACAAGATCCGGGCCAAGGAGACGGTCTCCGCTGCCGGCGTTCCGGTGGTGCCCGGCTCCACCGGCAGCGAGCTGACGGACGGCCAACTGGCCGAGGCTGCCCACGGGATCGGGATGCCGGTCCTGCTGAAGCCCTCGGCGGGCGGCGGCGGCAAGGGCATGCGGCTGGTCCGCGACGAGGCGCTCCTGGCGGACGAGATCGCGGCGGCGCGGCGCGAGGCCCGCGCCTCCTTCGGCGACGACACCCTGCTCGTGGAGCGGTGGATCGACCGGCCGCGCCATATCGAGATCCAGGCCCTGGCGGACGGGCACGGCAACGTGGTGCACCTCGGCGAGCGGGAGTGCTCGCTGCAGCGCCGCCACCAGAAGATCATCGAGGAGGCGCCGTCCGTCCTGCTCGACGAGGAGACCCGGGCGGCGATGGGCGAGGCGGCCGTGCAGGCCGCCCGCTCCTGCGGGTATGTCGGCGCGGGCACGGTGGAGTTCATCGTCCCGGGCAACGACCCGGCGTCGTACTACTTCATGGAGATGAACACCCGCCTCCAGGTCGAGCACCCGGTGACGGAGCTGGTCACCGGCCTCGACCTGGTGGAGTGGCAGCTGCGGGTCGCGGCAGGTGAGCAACTCCCGTACGGGCAGAGCGACATCACGCTCACCGGGCATGCGGTCGAGGCCCGGGTGTGCGCCGAGGATCCGGCGCGCGGCTTCCTGCCGTCCGGTGGCACCGTGCTGGCGCTGCACGAACCGCAGGGCGGCGGAGTGCGGACGGACTCGGGGCTCGCCGAGGGCGGTGAGGTCGGCAGCCTGTACGACCCGATGCTGTCGAAGGTGATCGCGTACGGCCCCGACCGGGCCACGGCCCTGCGCCGGCTGCGTGGAGCACTCGCGGACACGGTGGTCCTCGGCGTCCCGACCAACGCGGGCTTCCTGCGCCGGCTGCTCGGCCACCCGGCCGTGGTGGCGGGCGAGCTGGACACCGGCCTGGTCGAGCGCGAGGTGGACGCGCTGGTGCCGGACGGGGTCCCCGAGGAGGTGTACGCCGCGGCCGCGCTGCTGCGGCAGCACTCCCCCGCCGCCCCGGGCCCGCGGTCCTGGGCCGACCCGTTCTCGGCCGGTGACGGCTGGCGCCTGGGCGGCACCCCGGCCCGGACGGTGCGGGACTTCCACATCCCCGGCCACGAACCGGTCCAGGTGGGCCTGCGGCCCTGTGGCTCGGGCACCGAGCTGACCTTCGGCCACATCGGCGAGGGCGCGCAGCCGCCGACCCCCGAGTCGGGCACCTGCGGCCCGCTCGGCCCGCTGCCGGGCGGCCCCGAGACGGCCCGGATCATCGCCGCGGACGGGCATCGCGTCACTCTCGAACTGGCCGGTGTCACGCACTCGTTCGCCCATACCGCCTCCCCCGAGGGCCGCTGGCTGGGCAGGGACGGCGACACCTGGCACGTACGGGACCACGATCCGGTGGAGGCGTCGCTGACCGGCGCCGCCCGCTCCGGGGCGGACACGCTCGCCGCGCCCATGCCCGGCACCGTCACCGTGGTGAAGGTGGCCGTCGGCGACGACGTGGTGGCCGGGCAGAGCCTGCTGGTGGTGGAGGCGATGAAGATGGAGCACGTCATCTCCGCCCCGCACGCCGGGACCGTCACCGAACTCGATGTGACCGCCGGGGCCACGGTCGCCATGGACCAGGTACTGGCCGTGGTCGCACCCGTGGCCGCCGCCGGGGAGGAAGCATGAGAGACGACCGCACCCTGCCGATGACCGTCGCCGCACCGGGCCTGCCCGCCCGGATCCGGATCCACGAGGTGGGCGCCCGCGACGGCCTTCAGAACGAGAAGGCGGTCGTACCGACCGAGGTGAAGGCGGAGTTCATCCGCCGGCTCGCGGTCGCCGGGCTCTCCACGATCGAGGCGACGAGCTTCGTCCACCCCAAGTGGGTTCCCCAACTCGCCGACGCCGAGCAGCTGTTCCCGCTGCTCGGTGACATAGGGGACGTGGGTGACGTGGCGCTCCCGGTCCTCGTGCCGAACGAGCGGGGGCTCGACCGGGCGCTCGCCCTCGGGGCCCGCCGGATCGCCGTCTTCGGCTCCGCCACGGAGACGTTCGCCGCACGCAATCTCAATCGCACCGTCGACGAGTCGCTCGCCATGTTCGAGCCCGTGGTGGCCCGCTCCAAGGCGGAGAAGGTGCATGTGCGCGGCTACCTGTCGATGTGCTTCGGCGACCCGTGGGAGGGGCCCGTCCCCGTCGACCAGGTCGTCCGGGTGGCCAGGGCGCTGATGGACCTCGGCTGCGACGAGCTCTCGCTCGGCGACACCATCGGCGTCGCCACGCCCGGCCACGTACGGACGCTGCTGTCCGCGCTGAACGAGTCCGGGGTGCCCACCGACACGATCGGGGTGCACTTCCACGACACGTACGGGCAGGCCTTGTCCAACACCCTGGCGGCCCTCCAGCACGGCGTCACCACCGTGGACGCCTCCGCGGGCGGCCTCGGCGGCTGCCCGTACGCGAAGAGCGCGACCGGAAACCTGGCCACCGAGGATCTCGTGTGGATGCTCGACGGCCTCGGCATCGAAACCGGGGTCGACCTCGACGCGCTCACCGCCACCAGCGTGTGGCTCGCCGAACAACTGGGCCGACCCAGCCCGTCCCGCACCGTCCGTGCCCTGTCCCACAAGGAGTGACCGCCCCCATGTCCCTGGACCACCGGCTGACCGCCGAGCACGAGGAACTCCGACGCATCGTCGAGGAGTTCGCCCACGACGTGGTCGCGCCGAAGATCGGCGACTTCTACGAGCGCCATGAGTTCCCGTACGAGATCGTGCGCGAGATGGGGCGGATGGGCCTGTTCGGGCTGCCGTTCCCGGAGGAGTACGGCGGGATGGGCGGCGACTACCTCGCCCTCGGCATCGCCCTGGAGGAGCTGGCCCGGGTCGACTCGTCCGTGGCGATCACCCTGGAGGCCGGGGTCTCGCTCGGCGCGATGCCGGTGTTCCGCTTCGGTACGGAGGAGCAGAAGCGGCAGTGGCTGCCGAAGCTCTGCGCGGGCGAGGCGCTCGGCGCGTTCGGCCTGACCGAGCCGGACGGCGGCTCGGACGCGGGCGGCACCAGGACGACGGCCGTGCGCGACGAGGCGACGGGCGAGTGGGTGATCAACGGCTCCAAGTGCTTCATCACCAACTCCGGCACGGACATCACGGAGTTGGTGACGGTCACGGCGGTGACCGGCCGCAAGGAGAACGGCGCCCCGCGCATCTCCGCGATCATCATGCCGTCCGGCACCCCCGGCTTCACGGTCGCCGCCCCGTACTCCAAGGTCGGCTGGAACGCCTCGGACACCCGCGAGCTCTCCTTCGCCGACGTGCGGGTGCCGCTGGAGAACCTGCTGGGCGAGGAGGGCCGCGGCTACGCACAGTTCCTGCGGATCCTGGACGAGGGCCGGATCGCCATCGCGGCGCTGTCCACAGGCCTCGCGCAGGGCTGTGTGGACGAGTCGGTGAAGTACGCCGCCGAGCGGCACGCGTTCGGGAAGCCGATCGGCGCCAACCAGGCGATCCAGTTCAAGATCGCGGACATGGAGATGCGGGCGCACATGGCCCGGATCGGCTGGCGGGACGCGGCGTCACGGCTGCTGGCGGACGAGCCGTTCAAGAAGGAGGCGGCGATCTCCAAGCTGTACTCCTCGACCGTGGCGGTGGACAACGCCCGCGAGGCGACCCAGATCCACGGCGGCTACGGCTTCATGAACGAGTACCCGGTGGCCCGGATGTGGCGCGACTCCAAGATCCTGGAGATCGGCGAGGGCACCAGCGAGGTGCAGCGGATGCTGATCGCGCGGGAGCTGGGACTGCCGGCCTGAGCCCGGCGCGCGGGGTGGCCCAGGTCCCCGACCTGCACCATCCCGCTCCCCGCCCGCGTCAATCCGCTCGACAGTAAGAGCCCGTTCCCGGCAGTGTTCGTCCATGAAGCCGCAGCACTGGCCCCTGTACGGGCTCCGCATCCGCACGCCCCGGCTGGAACTCCGTCTCCCGGACCTGGAGTTGCTCGACGAGCTGGCCTCGGTCGCCGCCGATGGGGTGCACTCGCCTGACGCCATGCCGTTCACCGTCCCCTGGACCGACGGCTCGCCCGCCGAGCGCGGGAGGGCGGTGTTCCAGCACGTGCTGGCCTCCGTCGCCAACTGGTCGTCGCGGGACTGGTCGTTGAGCCTCGCGGTGCTGCACGAGGGCCGGGTGGTCGGCCGTCAGGACGTGATGGCGAAGGACTTCGCGGTGACCGGTGAGGTGAGCACCGGTTCCTGGCTGGGGCTCGCGCACCAGGGCCGGGGCATCGGCACCGAGATGCGGGCCGCCGCCCTTCACCTCGTCTTCGCGGGTCTCGGCGCCGAGACGGCCGTTTCCGCGGCGATGACCGACAACCCGCGCTCGCTCGGTGTCTCGCGCCGGCTCGGCTACCTCCCGGACGGACTGGAGACCGCCGCCCTGCGGGGCGCCCCCGTCACGCTCCAGCGGCTGCGCCTGGAGCGCACCCGGTGGGAGGAGCACCGCACGGTCGAGGTGACGATCGAGGGGCTCGACGGCTGCCGGGGAATGTTCGGCGGATGAGTCCGCCCTTCTCGTCCGGTACCCCCGGGGCGGGGCCCTCGACAGGTCGGCAAACCCTGAGGTTAGGCTAGCCTTCCCTCGACCTTGTCAGCGGCCGGTCTCCGGCTCGTACGAAAGCGGACCCTGTCATGCGCACTGCCCGAGCGTCCCGTCCCACCCGCCGTGGCCTGCTGGCCATGGGCGGCGCCGTAGGCCTCGGCGCCGTGCTCGCCGCCTGCGGCGACAGCGACGGGAAGGACTCGGGGGCCGCCGGCTCGAAGAGCGCGGGGCCGTGGAGCTTCAAGGACGACCGCGGGAAGACCGCCGAGGCCAAGTCGGTGCCGAAGAACATCGTCGCCTTCACCGGTGTCGCCGCCGCGCTCCACGACTACGGCGTCGAGGTCAAGGCCGTGTTCGGTCCGACGAAGACCAAGGACGGCAAGGCCGATGTGCAGGCCGGCGACCTGGACATCAGCAAGGTCGAGATCCTCGGCAACGTCTGGGGCGAGTTCAACGTCGAGAAGTACGCGGCGCTCGGCCCGGAGCTGCTGGTCACCGCGATGTGGGAGAAGGACGCCCTCTGGTACGTGCCGGACCAGTCCAAGGACAAGATCCTTAAGCTGGCCCCGAGCGTCGCCCTGTGGGCGGCGCAGACCACCATCCCGAAGGCCATCCAGCGTCACGAGGACCTCGCCGTGTCGCTCGGCGCCGATGTGAAGGCCACGAAGGTCACGGACGCCAAGGCCCGCTTCGAGAAGGCCGCCGCCCGGCTGCGCGCCGCCGCGAAGTCCAAGCCGGACATCAAGGTCATGATCGGCTCGGCCAGCCAGGACCTCTTCTACGTCACCCTCGCGAAGACGGCCGCCGACACCCTGTACTTCCAGGAGCTGGGCGTGAAGTTCGTCGAGCCGAAGGTGAACTCGGCGGGCTTCTTCGAGGAGCTGAGCTGGGAGAACGTCGACAAGTACCAGGCCGACATCATCATGATGGACAACCGGTCATCGGCGCTCCAGCCCGGCGCCCTGACGTCCAAGCCGACCTGGACGCAGCTGCCCGCGGTCAAGGCCGGACAGGTCATCCCCCGAACCGCCGAGCCGATCTTCAGCTACGACAAGTGCGCGCCGATCCTCGACGACCTCGCGAAGGCCATCGAGGACGCCAAGAAGGCCCGCTGAAGCGGAACCAGCCGTTCCGGTCGTAACCGAGGGCAAGCCCGCCCGTCGACCGAGGACAGCGTGTGAAGCCCGTCCGGCGATTGAGGACAAGGCCTCAATCGCCGGACGGGCTCACCTCACGTCACCCCGCCGAAGCCGGCTCCGCCGGCCACGGCACCTGGGGCGACCGGTAGTAGTCGATCCCCATCGCGGTGAACCGCGGCCCGAGCGCCGCCAGCCGCAGCTTGTACGTGTCCCAGTCGTGCGTCGCCGCCGGTGACCAGCCCAGCTCCGCCGCCCCGGGCAGCCTCGGGAACGCCATCGCGTCGATGTCGTCGCTGTCCGTCAGCGTCTCCGCCCAGATCGGCGCCTCGACTCCCAGCACCGCGTCCTGCGGGGCGCCGGTGAGATAGGTCGCCGGGTCCCAGTCGTAGGAGCGCTGGACCTCGACCAGACCGGCCCACTTCAGGCCCAGTTCGGTCTGCTCGTTGTACTTCATGTCCAGGTACACCCGGTCCGCCGGCGACAGCACCAGCTTGGTGCCGTTCTTCGCGGCGTCGACGACCTGCTGCCGGTCCGCGGCGCTCGTCTTGTCGTAGCCCCAGTACTGGGCGACCGCGCCCTTGACCGGCGTGGCCCCGGTGATCTGGTGCCAGCCCATCACGGTCTTGCCGTACTTGCCGACGACGGCCTGCGCCTTGTTCATGATCTCCGCGTAGTCCTCGTGACTGGTGGAGTGCGCCTCGTCACCGCCGATGTGGAGGTACTTGCCGGGGGTCAGCGCGGACAGTTCGCGAAGGACGTCGTCGATGAAGTCGTACGTGACGTCCTTGCCGGCGCACAGCGAGCTGAACCCGACCTCGATGCCGGTGTAGAGCGGCGGCGCGACGCCGTCGCAGTTCAGCTCGGCGTACGAGGCGAGCGCGGCGTTCGTGTGGCTCGGCATGTCGATCTCGGGCACCACCTCCAGGTAGCGGGAGGCCGCGTACCGCACGATCTCCTTGTACTGGCTCTTGGTGTAGTACCCGCCCTTTCCGCCGCCGACCTCCGTCGAGCCGCCGTACGTGGCCAGCTTCGGCCAGGAGTCGATGGCGATGCGCCAGCCCTGGTCGTCGGAGAGGTGGATGTGGAACGTGTTCATCTTGTACAGCGCGATCTGGTCGATGTAGCGCTTCACCTCGGTGACCGAGAAGAAGTGCCGCGAGACATCGAGCATCGCGCCCCGGTAGCCGTAGCGCGGCGTGTCGGTGATGCTGCCGCCGGCGACGTTCCAGGGGCCCTTCTGGCGGCTGTGCGACTCCACCTGGGCCGGCAGCAGCTGACGCAGCGTCTGGACGCCGTGGAAGAGCCCTGCCGGCTTCCGGGCGGTGATGGTGACGGAGCCGCGCCCGGACGTCAGGGTGTAGCCCTCCGCGCCCAGCTTGCTGTCGCGGGAGCCGAGCCGCAGCCGGATGCCGTCGGCGCCGTTCTTGGTGGTGACCGGCAGGGCGTACCCGGTGGAGGGGCGCAGCACGCCCGCCAGGTACTCACCGATCTTGCGGGCCTCGCCGGACGAGCCGTCGACCCGGATCCTGGTGCCGTCGTTGAGGGAGTAGGGGGCGCCGCCCGGCCTGACCGAAGCGGGGGCGGGCACGACCTGGCCCAGCGGCCGGGACGTCAGGGCGGCCGGGCTGCCGGCCACCGCCGATGCCGTGGGGGCCGCGCAGGCGGTGGAGATACCGGCCGCCGTGACGAGAAGCAGCGAGCCGAGAAGTCGGGGTAGAGCACGGGGAAGAGCACTGCGCCGCGCCGTGTGCAGTCTCACAAGCCGGGTCCCTTTCTACGGGTTCACATCTGCGGATCTCCTGACCAACCGAACCGTCGACATCCGTACCGCGTACCCAACGGATGGTCAAGGTGTAGACCACTTCCCCCTGTTGGCCGTGCCGGAACGTGGCCGACGTTCCGCGGCTTATGGCCGAATTCATCCCTGCGGCCCCGTCGGGCGCGGAGCGTGCCGGGCACCACGGAAACCACCCCGAGGAGCTCCGAAACCGTCGCCAACCACAGAAGGAGGGCCGATTGCCCGCAGTCCTGCCCGATATCGGGCAGAATTGTTGCGCTGGAGCCCCTTCCGCCGCAGTATCGACGAGTGCTCGAACGCCGCTCGTCGTACGACGACCTCATTGACCACCTGGTGCGCAGCACCGCGCTCCAGCGCGGTGAGGCCTCCCGGGTGATCCTCGACGTGCTGGCGTACTTCGACGAGACGACCGACGACTTCGTCCGCCGCCGCCATCGCGAAATGCAGTCCGGCGGCCTGGTCAACGCGGAGATCTTCGAGCGGATCGCGGCCGAGCTGCCGCACCGGGCGGTCGCACCGCCGGAGCTCTCGCTCCGGCAGCTGCGCCGCATCGTCTACGGCTGAGGCCGGCCCGCGGCCGGGCACCCACTCACTTGCACGTCACTCACTTGTACGTCCACTTACTTGTACGTCGTCGGATTCACGGAGGGGCAGAGACGTTATGTGCGGAATCGTCGGTTATATCGGAAAGCGTGATGTGGCTCCGCTGCTGCTGGAAGGGCTGCAGCGGCTGGAGTACCGGGGCTACGACTCCGCCGGCATCGTGATCACCGGCAAGCCCGCGGCCGGCAAGGCCGCCGCGCTGAAGATGGTCAAGGCCAAGGGCCGGGTCCGCGAGCTGGAGGCCCGGGTCCCCAAGCGGTTCACCGGCACGACCGGCATCGCCCACACCCGCTGGGCCACCCACGGCGCCCCGAGCGACGAGAACGCCCACCCGCACCTGGACGCCGGCGGCAAGGTCGCCGTCGTCCACAACGGGATCATCGACAACGCCTCCGAGCTGCGCACCAGGCTCGTCGCCGAGGGCGTCGTCTTCCTCTCCGAGACCGACACCGAGGTGCTGGTCCACCTGATCGCCCGCTCCGAGGCCGACACCCTGGAGGAGAAGGTCCGCGAGGCGCTGCGCTCCATCGAGGGCACGTACGGCATCGCCGTGATGCACGCCGACTTCAACGACCGCATCGTGGTGGCCCGCAACGGCTCCCCGGTCGTCCTCGGCATCGGCGAGAAGGAGATGTTCGTCGCCTCGGACGTCGCCGCCCTGGTCACCCACACCCGCCAGGTCGTCACGCTCGACGACGGCGAGATGGCCACCATCAAGGCCGACGACTTCCGTACGTACACCACGGAGGGCTCGACCACGACGGCCACGCCGACCACCGTGGAGTGGGAGGCCGAGTCGTACGACATGGGCGGCCACGACACGTACATGCACAAGGAGATCTCGGAGCAGGCCGAGGCCGTCGACCGGGTGCTGCGCGGCCGGATCGACGACCGGTTCGCCACCGTCCACCTCGGCGGGCTCAACCTGGACGCCCGCGAGGCGCGCGGGGTCCGCCGGATCAAGATCCTCGGCTGCGGCACCTCGTACCACGCGGGCCAGATCGGCGCCCAGCTGATCGAGGAGCTCGCCCGCATCCCCGCGGACGCCGAGCCGGCCTCCGAGTTCCGCTACCGCAACCCGGTGGTGGACCCGGACACGCTGTACGTCGCGGTCTCCCAGTCCGGTGAGACGTACGACGTGCTGGCCGCCGTCCAGGAGCTCAAGCGCAAGGGCGCCCGGGTGCTCGGTGTGGTCAACGTGGTCGGTTCCGCCATCGCGCGCGAGGCCGACGGCGGTACGTACGTGCACGCCGGCCCCGAGGTCTGCGTCGTCTCCACCAAGTGCTTCACCAACACCGTCGTGTCGTTCGCGCTGCTCGCGCTGCACCTGGGCCGGATCCGGGACCTGTCGGTCGCCGACGGCAAGCGGATCATCGAGGGGCTGCGCAGGCTGCCGGCCCAGATCAGCGAGATCCTCGACAACGAGGACGAGATCAAGAAGCTGGCCGCGGAGTACGCGGACGCCAAGTCGATGATGTTCATCGGCCGGGTGCGCGGCTACCCCGTCGCCCGCGAGGCCTCGCTGAAGCTCAAGGAGGTCTCGTACATCCACGCCGAGGCCTACCCGGCCTCGGAGCTGAAGCACGGACCGCTGGCGCTGATCGAGCCCGCGATGCCGACCGTGGCGATCGTTCCGGACGACGATCTGCTGGAGAAGAACCGCGCCGCGATGGAGGAGATCAAGGCCCGCAGCGGCCGCATCCTCGCCGTCGCCCACCAGGTGCAGGAGAAGGCCGACCACACCATCGTCGTACCGAAGAACGAGAACGAGCTGGACCCGATCCTGATGGGCATCCCGCTCCAGCTCTTCGCCTACCACACGGCGCTGGCCATGGGCCGGGACATCGACAAGCCGCGCAACCTGGCGAAGTCCGTCACCGTCGAGTAGTCGCGCCCGCACTCCGGGCTCAGGAGCGGCCCCGCAACCGTCTCGCACGGGTGCGGGGCCGCTCCAACCGGGCCGGTGCCGCCGGTACCGGCCCGTCCGCTGCCCCGGAGCCTTCCCGGTGCCCTCCGACCGGGCGGCAGGCCCTCAGCCGGTGGCCGTCACTCCTCGGCCGGCAGCGCGCCTCGGTACCGCCGTCGGCCAGTGGGCCAGTGCGGCCGTGGCTCCGTACCAGGCGGCCAGGCCGGCCACGGCGGCGAACCAGCCGCCCGCCTTGGCGAGGAAGCCGCTGTCCGCGAACTGCCCGATGCCCAGCAGCAGAAGCGCCACGAACAGCAGTGCGTACGTCCCCTGGCCGAGCAGACCGCGACCGGCCGCGCCGAGCGTCAGAGTGAGCGCGAACAGGGCCCACAGCAGCAGGAACAGCCCCGCCGCATGCGCCGAGACCCGGGCGTCGGCGCCGGTGCCCCAGGTGAACCAGAAGGCGCCCAGACCGGCGAACGCCGTGCCGGTGAAGCCGTTGCCCGCGCGGAACTCGAGGAGTCCGGCGACGAACAGGGCGATGCCGCCGACATACAGGGCGAGCGAGACGGCATCGGCCGCCGTCACCCCGTCCACGGCCCCGGTGTGACCGATCCCGAATGCCAACAGCGTGAGCCCCAGGGCGAGATGGCCGAGGGTGGAGGTGCTGGTGTTTCCCGCAGAGACGTCGTTGTCCACGGCGGGCTCCCTTCACATGCAATCGTGCTGTTTCCCGTGGCCCTTACCTACCCTTCACAAGCGCACAATCCACTTCTACG
The DNA here is from genome assembly GCF_042882365.1 of Streptomyces sp. NPDC058221. Lineage (NCBI taxonomy): Bacteria > Bacillati > Actinomycetota > Actinomycetes > Kitasatosporales > Streptomycetaceae > Streptomyces > Streptomyces sp. NPDC058221. The sequence continues at coordinate 58,155 of NZ_JBHVWF010000031.1, forward strand.
GTTCGGTATCTTCTTTCATCCCGCTGTTTTCGTAGTCGAGTTGACGCCACCCGGATCCGGATCGTCCGAAACGAGACCGCCCGCCCCGGAAATCCGGAGGGCGGGCGGAAATGCCGCTGGGGAGGAAGTACCTCGAACGAGAAAGCGCCTCCACGGCCCGGAAGAGCTCGAAAGGGTGAGAGGGGCAGGAAGCAGCGGCTACGGGACCGGGGCCACGGGGCGGCGGCTACGGGATGACGACGACCGGACGCTGGGCGCGCCGCGCCAGCCGGCCGGCCACCGAGCCGAAGATCCGGCCGACGATCCCCTGCGTGGAGCCGACCACGATCGCGTCGGCCGAGTACTCCCTGCCGACCTCCTCCAGCTCGTGACAGATGTCCCCGCCGCGCTCGACGAGCACCCATGGCACCTCGGTGAGGTAGTCCGCGCAGGCGAGCTCCAGGCCGAGGACCTCGGTCCGGTGATCGGGCACATCGACGAAGACGGGCGGCTCGCAGCCTGCCCAGACGGTGGTCGGCAGCCGGTTGGCGACATGGACGATGATCAGGCCGGAACCTGATCTTCGGGCCATGCCGATGGCGTAGGCGAGGGCCCGCTCACTGGAGGTCGAGCCGTCGAAGCCGACGACGACCCCGTGCCGGAACGCGGGATCGCAGGAATGACGTGTTTCTTCGACCGCCTGGGGGCCCGACGCTGGGTCGGCTACCTGCCTGCGGTCCGCGGGTTCGGGGATTTCGTGACCGGCCATCGGTGTCTCGGCGAAGAGAGTCCTCGTGAGGAGAGCGACTTGGGGAGCTGCGTCAGTGAGCGGTGTGGCGGTGTCCGGGAATCATCTTCCCAACCCCTTACCCCCAAGGGTACGGCGCCATTCCTCCACTGCCCAGACCCGCGCAAAGCGCGTGCGACGTTTCACGGAGCATGCCCGAGACCGCCCCGTATGGCAATGCCGGTTGTGCGGTACACCGACGCCGGAGCGGCGCCGCGGACGCCGTACGGCCCCGCCCGGTGACCGGGCCGGGCCCACCGGGCGGGGGCGTCCGGCGTCCGCGGAACCCCGACCGCTCGGTATTGACCGCGGTGCAGTCGATCGGCTCCCGGGAGCGACTCCCCGACCGGCCCCCGACCGCCCACCCATCCGGAACCCGCCGCCCGGCCGACGCCCGCCGCGGCCCGCGGAACGATGCCCCGCCGACGACCGACACCGGCCGCCCGGCCGTCCCACCGGCCGAAGGGGGCGCACGGAGGCAGCCGCCCCTTCGGGGCGTGCGCCGGTTGAAGGAATGATTTCCGCACACGCGACCGCATGTTTTCAGCCAACTTCATTCCAGGGTCGATTGCTTGCCGAAATGGCCGATCAACCCCCTTGCCAGCAGGCAGGAAGAGACCGCGCGGTACGCTTCCACCCAATGGGGACGGGCCATGAACACGAGGCGCACTTCCCTGCACGACTCACGAGTGAAACGCTTCGTGATCGAATGCTTCCCGCCAGGTTGCCTTGTCGACATAAAGCCGGTTGGTGAACTTGTCACGACGGCACCACGGGACGCAGTAGATTCGATCTTGGGTGTCGAAGGCTGGGGACTCGTGCACGACCGAGGGGACATGTGCAGGTGCGACAGGCCCGTAAGGACCAGGAAGACGCGAACACCGAGGGGGGCTTAGCGTCATGAGCCAGGACTCCGCCACCGCAACGGAGGCTGTACGGAAGCTGAGCGGACGCCGACGCCGGGAGGTCGTGGCCGTACTGCTGTTCAGCGGCGGCCCCATCTTCGAGAGCTCCATCCCGCTCTCCGTGTTCGGTATCGACCGCCAGGACGCGGGAGTTCCGCGCTACCGGCTTCTCGTGTGCAGCGGCGAAGAAGGACCGCTGCGCACCACAGGGGGACTCGAACTCACCGCGCCCTACGGGCTGGAGGCGATCAGCAGGGCCGGCACCGTCGTGGTGCCCGCCTGGCGCTCGATCACCTCACCACCGCCCGTGGAGGCACTGGACGCGCTGCGCCGCGCCCACGAGGAGGGCGCCAGGATCGTCGGACTGTGCACGGGGGCCTTCGTCCTCGCCGCAGCCGGCCTGCTCGACGGCCGCCCGGCGACCACGCACTGGATGTACGCACCGACGCTGGCCAAGCGCTATCCGTCGGTCCACGTCGATCCGCGCGAGCTGTTCGTCGACGACGGCGATGTGCTCACCTCCGCGGGTACAGCGGCCGGCATCGACCTCTGTCTGCACATAGTCCGCTCGGACCACGGCACGGAGGCCGCCGGGGCACTCGCCCGCCGGCTCGTCGTGCCGCCGCGGCGCAGTGGCGGTCAGGAGCGCTACCTCGACAGGTCTTTACCGGAGGAGATCGGCTCCGACCCGCTCGCCGAGGTCGTGGCCTGGGCACTGGAGCATCTGCACGAGCAGTTCGACGTGGAGACGCTGGCCGCGCGCGCCTACATGAGCAGGCGGACCTTCGACCGGAGGTTCCGTTCGCTCACCGGCAGCGCACCGCTCCAGTGGCTGATCACCCAGCGGGTGCTGCAGGCGCAGCGGCTGCTGGAGACGTCCGACTACTCGGTCGACGAGGTCGCGGGCCGCTGCGGCTTCCGCTCGCCGGTCGCGCTGCGCGGACACTTCCGGCGTCAGCTGGGCTCCTCCCCCGCCGCGTACCGGGCCGCCTACCGGGCCCGCCGTCCGCAGGGCGGTGGTCCTGAGCCGGTGGCCCAGGCCGCCGAGCAGGTGGTGCCCGCCCAGGGCAGTCCGGCGAACCGCCGAGCCGCCGCACCTCCCGTTCCCGCGGGCCCGCCCTCCGCTGCTCCGGCAGCGCTGGACACGGGCCGCGCCGAGCACGGGAGGCCGGGGCCCGACGCGTACGCGGCAGGGCGCCCGGCCCTGCCGGGGCAGCGGAGTGCCCCGTAGGGTGGGGCGCATGAACGACCGCATGGTGTGGATCGACTGCGAGATGACCGGGCTCTCGTTGACGGAAGACGCACTCATCGAGGTGGCCGCACTGGTCACCGACTCGGAGTTGAACGTGCTCGGCGACGGGGTGGACATCGTCATCCGTCCGCCGGACGCGGCCCTGGAGACCATGCCCGAGGTGGTGCGGCAGATGCACACCGCCTCGGGCCTGCTCGACGAGCTGGCCGGGGGCACCACCCTGGCCGACGCCGAGGAGAAGGTCCTGTCCTATGTGCGCGAGCATGTGAAGGAGCCCGGCAAGGCCCCGCTCTGCGGGAACACGGTCGGCACCGACCGCGGCTTCCTGCTGCGGGACATGCCGTCGCTGGAGGGCTACCTCCACTACCGGATCGTCGATGTCTCCTCGATCAAGGAGCTGGCCCGCCGCTGGTTCCCGAGGGCGTATTTCAACAGTCCGGAGAAGAACGGCAACCACCGGGCACTCGCGGACATCCGTGACTCCATCACGGAGATGCGTTACTACCGCGAAGCCGTCTTCGTCCCGCAGCCGGGACCGGACTCGGAACGCGCGAAGTCGATCGCGGCGCGACTGTCGCAGCCCTCGACCTAGGCACTGAGAGAAACCGCTGGTCACGGCCCTTTCGGGGGCCGGGGCCGGCGGCAGAACAATGGGGGCGCGAGCACCCTCTCGGACCCTGTACACTTTTTCTCGGCCGGTCGGAAACGCCCGGACGTGGTGGGTATAGCTCAGACGGTAGAGCACCTGGTTGTGGTCCAGGATGTCGCGGGTTCGAGTCCCGTTACTCACCCTGAATGATCAAGGCCTGACCTGTGCAAACGGGTCAGGCCTTCTTCATGCCCAGGCGGTGTCCGCGAGGGCCGCACCACAAGCTTTACGTCCCCAGCACCGCGTCCCCACCACGGTGACCTGCAATGTCGCGCTGCCCGCCCCTCGCTCACGCACCCTGCCGCGTCCGTCCGTCCGCGAGACTTCTAGCATCATGTGGCGTTTCGTCGACGGACGCCGGTTCCTACCTGGACGGGTCCGCCGCGCAACGTCACGACGTCCGCCGCGCAGCGATGGAGTCGGGTATCGAGCAGTCGACGAGAGGAACGTTCATGCGCGCTCGGAGCATCGGTGCGGCAGCCGCAGCAGCACTGGCGGTCGTGGCTGCCCGCGACCTCGTCCAGAAGAAGCACGCACTGCTCAGAAACTTCCCCGTGATCGGACACGCCCGGTACCTGCTGGAGACGATCGGGCCGGAGCTGCGGCAGTACGTCGTGACGTCCAACGAGGAAGAGCGCCCCTTCAGCCGTGACCAGCGCACCTGGATCTACGCGTCGGCGAAGGAGGAGAACAACTACTTCGGCTTCGGAACCGACATGGACGTCGAGCACATACAGGGGCACGCGTACGTGAAGCAGCGGACGTTCGCCGGTGCGCTGCCCGATCTGCACGACCCGCAGAGCCCGCTGCCCTCGGCCAAGGTGCTGGGCGGCCCACGCGGGCGCGCCAAGGCGTTCCGGCCGGCGAGCGTCGTGAACATCTCGGCGATGAGCTTCGGATCGCTGTCCGGCCCGGCCGTCACGGCGCTCAACAAGGGTGCGGCGCTGGCCGGCGCGATGCAGAACACGGGCGAGGGCGGCCTCTCGCCGTACCACCGCAACGGCGGGGACCTCATCCTCCAGATCGGGACCTCGTACTTCGGCTGCCGCAACGAGGACGGCACCTTCAGCCTCGACAAGCTCAAGAGCGTGATCGCGGGCGCCCCGGTCAAGGCGATAGAGATCAAGCTCTCGCAGGGCGCGAAGCCGGGGCTCGGCGGGCTGCTGCCGGGTGCCAAGGTGACCCCCGAGATCGCCGGGATCCGCGGCATCCCGGTCGGCGAGGACTGCGCATCACCCTCTCGGCACACCGCGTTCCACGATGTCGACTCGATGCTCGACTTCGTCGAGATGCTCGCCGACGCGACCGGTCTGCCGGTCGGGATCAAGAGCGCTGTCGGGGAGATGAGCTTCTGGGAGGAGCTGGCCACGCTGATGGCGCGGGGCGACCGCGGGGTCGACTTCGTGACCATCGACGGAGGCGAGGGCGGCACCGGGGCGGCACCCCTGATCTTCTCCGACTCGGTGTCGCTGCCGTTCCGGATGGGCTTCTCCCGTGTCTACGGCACGTTCGCCGAGCGGGGTCTGACGGACGACATCACGTTCATCGGTTCCGGCAAGCTCGGTCTGCCGGAGAACGCCGTCGTCGCGTTCGCCCTGGGTGTCGACATGATCAACGTCGCCCGTGAGGCGATGCTGTCCATCGGCTGCATCCAGGCGCAGAAATGCCACACCGACAAGTGCCCCACCGGCATCGCCACCCAGGATCCGTGGCTGGTGCGCGGCGTCGACGCGCCCTCGAAGGCCACTCGGGCCGCCACCTACCTGCGCACCCTGCGCAAGGAGCTGCTGAAGATCTCGGGCGCCGTCGGCGTCGCCCACCCGGCACTCATCACCACCGGCGACATCGAGATCATGAACGGCGACTACGACGCCCGCGTCCTGGCGGGCGTCTACGGCTACAAGGACGGCTGGGGCGAGCTCGGCCCGGAGCTCGCCCGCGAGATCACCGCGCTCCTGACCACAGAGCCGGCTCCTCTCGGTGAGGCCGGTACTGACGTGTGACGAGTCGGCCGGTGCCACCAGACTGCCGCTCGGCACCCGAGCGCCACGGCGCTTGTAGACCGTCTCGTCGAAGCCGGTGGGCCGACCGCCCTTACTGCCGTCCAGTGCTCCGGCCGCATAGGTTCACCGGGTTGAAACGGCCAGGTGCCGGTGAGGCGGGCTGCTGCGGCAGACCGCTGACGCCCTTGACGCCACGTAGGTGACAATGACGCCGTGGATCGAAACAGTCAGATCATCGTTGCTTTGGACTTTGACAATCGCCGAGCGGTTGACGAAGTCGTCGACCGACTGGGTGAGGAGTGCCGTTTTTACAAGGTCGGGATGGAGCTGCTCACGGCGGCCGGGCCGGATCTGATCGAGCACCTTGTAGCCACGGGCAAGGAGGTCTTCCTGGACCTGAAGCTCTTCGAGATCCCGAACTCTGTGGCCGGTGCGGTCCGTGCCGCTGGTGCTCTGGGTGTCTCCATGGTGACCGTCCACAGCATGGGCGGCACCGGCATCATGTCCGCCGCTGTCGAAGCGGCCCGCGACTTCCCGCGCCTTCGCGTGCTGGCTCTGACCGTCGTCACCAGCATGACGAGATCCGATCTCGCTGACATCGGAGTCACCGGCTCAGCCTCGACCGAGAAACAGGTGTTGCGGCTGGCACGCCTGGCGGAAGGCGCTGGTTGCCATGGTGTGATCGCATCGCCGCAGGAAGCCGGGCCACTGCGTGGTGTGCTGGGAGCCGGCACCCTGATCGTCACGCCGGGAGTCGCGCTTCCTGGCGAATCCCCAGGTGAGCACGCCCGGACCGGCACACCGCGTGCTGCCATTGCCGCAGGTGCGTCACATATTGTCGTGGGCCGGGCCGTCACCCGTGCCGCAGACCCTGCGGCTGCATTCCGGCTCGTCCGCGCCAGCCTGGAGCCGTGAGCGGTCACGGTCTTGTCCCGGTGTCCGTTGCGGTAGCCGGTCCGCGTGGTCGCCTGTTCGTTCCACTCGGCACCGATGTGCGCGGCGGCCTCGGCCTCGGTCAGCTCCTGCAGCAGCCGCTCGGCGACTTCACGCACGACTTCAAGTCCATCTGCCAGTCGGCGCGGACGTTGACCTCGGCGAGCAGCGCGCCAGGCCGACGCCACCCGAGGACTGCGCGCCGCATCACGCCGGCCGTAACCCGGACCATCGCAGCTACCGGGCAGCGTTCCCATGTCCGCAGCACCGAGCTGCTGACCGACCGTGAGGAGCAACACCTTGAGCTCCTGCGGAGGCTCGGCAGACCTCAGGTGTGCGTGCGGCAAGTCCCACCGCCTGCTCGCCCGGCTCCCGCCGGCCCCGTCGCGCCGGCCCTGTGCGTGCGAAGTCCGTGTGGTCCCTGCCGAGCCGGGAGACCGCCGACACCACGAAGCCGGGTCGTGACCCCCCTCACGACGAGTCCCGCACCACCAGTTCCGTAGGCAGCACGATCTGCTGCCGCTCACCGCTCTCGCCCGTGCCGCTCTCGCCCGCGATCTTTTCGAGGAGCACCCGGGTCATCGTGCGCCCCATCTCCTCGATCGGCTGCCGCACGCTCGTCAGCGCGGGATCCATGTGCCGGGCCACGGCCGAGTCGTCGAAGCCCACGAGGGCCACGTCGTCCGGGATCCGGCGGCCGGCCTCGCGCAGCACCTGGCGGGCGCCCGCGGCCATCAGGTCGGAGGCGGCGAAGACCGCGTCCACGTCCGGGCGGCGGGCGAGCAGCTGACGCATGGCCTGGACGCCGCCCTCCTCGGAGAAGTCGGCGGGGGCGATCAGCTGCTCGTCCGGTTCGAGGCCGGCCTCGGAGAGCGCCTTGCGGTACCCGTCGAGGCGTCGCTGGGAGGCGTAGACGTCCAGCCGCCCGGTGATGGTGGCGATGGAGCGGCGGCCCCGGGAGGCGAGGTGCTCGACGGCGGCGCGGGCGCCCTCGAAGTTGTCGGAGTCGACCGAGGGGAGCGGCTCGGTGGCGGACCTGCGGCCGTTCATGACGGCGGGCATGCCCAGCTGCTCCAGCAGGTCGGGAAGCGGGTCGTCGGCGTGCACGGACACCAGCAGCACGCCGTCCACGCGGTGCGCGGTGAGGTACTGGGCCAGCCTGCGGCGTTCGCGGTCGCTGCCCACGAGGGTGAGCAGGAGCTGCATCTCGGTGTCGGCCAGGGCCGCGCCGACCCCGCGGACGATGTCGGAGAAGTACGGCTCCGCGAAGAAGCGGCTCTCCGACTCCGGCACCACGAGCGCGATGGCGTCCGTCCGGTTGCCGGCCAGGGCGCGGGCGGCGCGGTTGGGTACGTAGCCGAGCTCGGCCACGGCCGCCTCCACCGCCTCCCGGGTGTGCGCGCTGACCCGCGGTGAGCCGTTGATGACCCGGGAGGCCGTTCCACGCCCCACTCCCGCCCGTGCCGCGACTTCCTCCAGCGTGGGCCGGCCCCCGCTCCGTACTCGCGCTGCCGTCATGGCTGCCTCCCGTTCGCGGTCAATTTCTCACAGTCGGATAACCAAACCAAGTACTGGTGTTGGTTCCCTTGACACTCGACGGGACCGGTCGGCCGCTCCCTCGCTCTCGTCGTGGGAGCGCTCCCACTCTACGCGCGTGATCAGCGGCGCGCACCGGCCGGGGGTGCTACCGCGTCCGGACATGCCTGGGACCCGGCGCACGGCCGGGTCCCAGGATGCTGCCGGGTCGGAGGACGCCGGTCAACCCCCTTGTGATCAGGTCAGGTTGACCGGCTTCACCTCAGGAAGGGCCCGTCGGCGGCAGGGCGTGGCGGCGGATCACATCGGCGTACCAGTGGGCGCTCGCCTTGGGGATGCGGCGCTGGGAGGCGTAGTCGACGTACACGGTGCCGAAGCGCTTCGAATAGCCGTAGGCCCACTCGAAGTTGTCCATCAGCGACCAGAGGAAGTAGCCCCTGACGTCCGCGCCGTCGGCCACCGCACGCTGCACGGCGTCCAGGTGTCCGTGCAGGTACGCGATCCGCTCGGGGTCCTCCACCCGGCCCTCGGGCGAGACGTAGTCGTCGAAGGCCGCGCCGTTCTCGGTGACCATCAGCGGCAGACCCGGGTGGTCGCGGGTGACGTCCATCAGCAGGTTGTAGAGACCGTTGGGGTCGATCGACCAGTTCATCGCGGTGCGCTCCTTCCCCTCGGCGAGGTGGAAGGCGACGTGCTCGGAGCCGGGCCACGGGGAGAAGTCGCTGGCGCCGTGGCCGTCGTTGCGGGTGTTGCCCGCGCCCTCGGCGGGGGTGGAGACCAGCGTCGGCGTGTAGTAGTTGACGCCCAGCACGTCGACCGGGCGGGAGATGGTGGCCAGGTCGCCGTCCTGGACGAGCTTCGACCAGTCCACCACGTGCGCGGTGTCGGCGATCAGGTCCTCGGGGTACTCGCCGCGCAGCATCGGGCCGGTGAAGACCCGGTTGCCCACCGCGTCGATCCGGCGGGCGGCGTCGGCGTCCGCCGCGCTCGCGGTGAGCGGGCGGACCTGGTGGAGGTTGAGGGTGACCGAGGTCTGCGCGGTAGCGGGGAGTTGACCGCGCAGAACCTCGATCGCCCGGCCATGGGCGAGGTTGAGGTGATGGGCCGCCCGCAGGGCGGATGCGGGCTCGGTGCGGCCGGGAGCGTGCACGCCCGATCCGTATCCGAGGAAGGCCGAGCACCACGGCTCGTTGAAGGTGGTCCACGTCGCGACCCGGTCGCCGAGCGCGCCCGCCATGATCGCGGCGTAGTCGGCGAACCGGTCCGTGGTCACGCGCTGCGGCCAGCCGCCGGCGTCCTCCAGCTCCTGGGGCAGGTCCCAGTGGTAGAGGGTCGCGACGGGGGCGATACCGGCTTCGAGGAGCTCGTCGACGAGCTTGCGGTAGAAGTCCAGACCGCGCTCGACGGCCGGGCCGCGCCCGGTGGGCTGCACCCGGGACCAGGAGATGGAGAAGCGGTACGCCTTCAGCCCCAGCTCCTTCATCAGGGCCACGTCGTCGCGGTACAGGTGGTAGTGATCGGCGGCGATATCGCCGGTGTCGCCGTTGCGGACCTTGCCCGGAGTTCGGCTGAAGGTGTCCCAGATGGAGGGGGTGCGGCCGTCCTCGGCCGCGGCGCCCTCGACCTGGTAGGCGGCGGTCGCCGCCCCCCAGACGAAGCCTGTCGGAAATCTCGTTGCCTCGGGCGCCGGCTTCGGGGCGATGTCGGGTCGTACAGCAGTCATGCGGGAGCGCTCCCAGGAGTGGACGGACAGGGGCAGGAAAGGGTGGAACTCCGGAACCCGTACGGCCCGCGGTCAGGTACGGGCCGTACGAGGGCTCCGGCTCAAGGGATGTGACGCAAGGTCAGCCCTTGACGGCGCCGGACATGATCCCGCCGACGATCCGCTTTCCGAAGACCACGAACACCACGAGCAGTGGCAGCGTGCTGATCAGCGCGCCGGCCATCACGATGCTCTGGTCGGGGGTGTAGGAGGCGCTCAGCTGGCCGAGGGCCACCTGGAGCGTGGGGTTCTGCTGGTTCAGTGCGAGGTAGGGCCAGAAGAAGTCGTTCCACGCCTGGACGAAGGTGAGCATGCCGAGCACCATCATCGCCGGGCGGGCCACCGGGAGCACGATGCTCAGCACGACGCGGAAGTTGTTCGCGCCGTCGATCTTGGCGGCCTCGATCAGCTCGTACGGGAGCGCCTCGCTCAGGTACTGCCGCATGAAGAACACGCCGAACGCGCTGACCAGGGTCGGGAAGATCACCGACTCCAGGTTTCCGCCCCAGCCGAGGTCGGCCATCATCATGAACAGCGGGACGACGCTGAGCTGCGGCGGGATCGTCAGGGTCAGGATGACACCGGTCATCAGGGCGCCACGGCCCCGGAACCGCATCTTGGCGAAGGCGTAGCCGGCCAGGGTGCAGAAGAAGAGCGTCGCCGCCGTGATGCAGCCGGAGACGATGACGCTGTTGACGATCGCCTTGCCCAGATGGGCCTGGTTCCAGGCGGCGTCGAGGTTGTGCATCAGCCGGCCGCCCGGCAGGAACGGCGGAGTGGAGGCGAGTACTTCGTCCTGGGTGTGGGACGCGGCCACCAGGGTCCAGTACAGCGGCAGCAGCGATCCGATGCCGACGACGGCCAGTGCGATGTAGGCGAACGGACCGCCGTTCAGCTGCTTGCCCGCGCCGGGCCTGAAGCGGCTCGCGCGCTTCGGCGCGCGGTGTGCGGTACGTGCCGGGAGGCCGAGCTCCGGAGCTTGGGTGGGGCTGGTGATGGTCATGGAATTCGCTCCCGGTCAGACCGCGGATTTGCGTACGAAGCGGCCGATGAGCCAGTTGACCGCGGCGATGATCAGCAGGAGGGCGAGCATCGCCCAGGCCACTGCGGCGGCCGGACCGAGATGCCCGAGGTGCCAGCCGTAGTTGTAGAGGTAGACGCTGAGGGTCTCGTACTGATTCTCGTTTCCGCCGGTCGCGCCGATGGCGCCGCCCTCCAGCAGCAGGGGCTCACCGAACAGCTGCATGGCACCGATGGTCGAGATGACGATCGTGAACAGGATCGTGGGCCGCAGCGAGGGGATGGTCACCTTGCGGAACTGCTGCCAGCGCGAGGCGCCGTCGAGCGAGGCCGCCTCGTACAGATCGGACGGCACGGCCTGCATCGCCGCCAGGTAGATCAGGGTGTTGTAGCCGGTCCAGCGCCAGATCACGATGACCGAGATGGCGATCTTCGACGTCCATTCGCCGTTGGCCCAGTTCGTGTGACCGAGACCGACGAAGTGCAGCACCCAGTTCAGCAGACCGCCGTCGGCCCGGAAGACCAGGGCGAAGACAAGGGCCGCGGAGGCCACCGAGGTGGCGTACGGGGTGAGGATGATCGTCCGCCAGAAGGTGCTGGCGCGCAGCTTGTAGTTCAGCAGATGGGCCAGGCCGAGCGCGACCAGCAGCTGCGGAACCGTCGAGATGACGCCGATCACGAACGTGTTGGTGACGGCTGTCCAGAACTCCGCGTCGTGCAGGATCTTGTCGAAGTTCTCCCAGCCGACCCACTCCATCTGGTCCAGGCCGGTCATCTCCACCCGGTGCAGGGCGATCCAGCCGGTGTAGATCAGCGGATAGAGCCCGAAGGCGCCGAAGACGAGGAAGAACGGGGCTATGTAGGCGTACGGCGATGCCTTGTCGTCGAAGCGCCAGAGCCGGCTCCGCCACATCTGCCGGCGGGCGTTCACCGGTTTCTGCTGGGAGCCGCGGGGCGGCGGTGCGTATGCGTCCCGGGTGGGAGTCGAGGTGGCCACGGGCGGGAGTCCTTCCCTGGATTGCTTGGTTACCCGGGTACGGGCGGCGGCGTTCGCGGTGGGCTTCCGTGGGGCGGCCGGGGTGGTAC
>NZ_JBHVWF010000032.1:0-63604 GCF_042882365.1 Streptomyces sp. NPDC058221
CCGGTGGGATGCGGGGCGTTCGCACATGATGTGCCGGTCCTGCGGAGGTCAGCCCGCCGTCACACTGAGCCGCAGAACGCCGTCGGGCCCGGCGAGCAGCACAGGCGTGTCGGCCCCGCCCAGGTCCCGCACGGCGGCGCGGTCCTCGTCCGAGGGGGCCTGCGCCTCGGAGACGACGGCGGCTGCCTCCAGCGAGGTGGCGCCGCTCGCCACGGCCATGGCCACGGCGGTCCGGAGCGCACTGAGCCGCAACGACTCCAGCTGCACCGTGCCCGCCACATACGTACGTCCGGTCTCGTCCCGCACGGCCGCGCCCTCCGGCACACCGTTGCGGGCGCGGGCGCTGCGCGCCAGCGTGACGATCTTGCGGTCCTCGGCGCCGAGGTCGGTGCTATCGGTCATGTGCCGAGCATACGAAGCCCGGCGACGGGCGTGGCACGCGGGCGCCCGTCCCCCTCACCCCTGGACCTGGACCCGGTGCATCGAGCCCCGCCGCCCCTCCGGGGAGGCCAGCCACCGCAGCTTCTCCTCCGTACCGGTGTCCGGCCACGGGTTGTGCAACACGATCGCCAGATCCGGGCGGGCCGGGACGCGCAGCTGGGTGGCCTCCATCACCAGCGTGCCCACCGGCGGATGGTTCAGCTCCTTGCGCATCTGACCGCCGGGCGCGACGTCCCGCCGGTCCCAGAGCTCGGCGAACTCGGGGCTGCGCTCCTTCGCCTCGTCCACGATCGCCCGGAAACCCTCGTCGTCGGGACATTCCGAGCAGGCGGCCCGGAACTGGGCGACGACCAGGGCAGCGGTCTCCTGCCAGTCGTTGCGCCGGACACGGTGGACCGGGTCGGTGAAGAAGGCGATCACGCAGTTCTGCGGCTTGTCGGGCCCCAGCCCCATCACCATCGCGGCCGCATCGTTGTACCGGACCACGTTCCAGTACACATCCATGATGTGCGCCGGGAAGGGCATCCAGCTGTCGATCAGCCGCTGCAGCCCGTCACACATGTCCACGTTGGCCGGATCGACTTCCGGGGCGGGCGGGTTGAGCCCGGCGAGCACATAGAGGTGACGGCGCTCGGCGCTGCTGAGCCGCAGCACCCGGGCCACCGAGTCCAGCACCTGCGGGGAGACGGTGATGTCCCGGCCCTGCTCCAGCCACTGGTACCAGGAGACACCCACCCCGGCCAGGACGGCGACCTCCTCGCGGCGAAGCCCGGGGGTGCGCCGCCGGGCACCGCCGTCGGGAAGGCCGGCCTCCGACGGGCTGACCCGCGCGCGACGGCTCATCAGGAACTGCCGCAGCTCTCCCAGGCGGTGCGCCTTGCCCGCGTCCGCCGCGATCCGGGCCGGTGTGCCCACGTACTCCCCCAGATGTCCGTGCCCGCGCCTGCCTGGTGGTGCGGCCAACAGGATAAGTTCCCGCTCCCCACGGATATTCCGGCGGCCGCAGGCTCATGGGCATGTCGATCCACACCCCGGCTCAAGAAGCTGTCACTCCTCCCGCACCCCCAGCCCCGGACCGGCTCTCCGGGCGGGCCCGGCTGGTACTCCTCGTTCTCTGTGCCGCCCAGTTCATGGTGTCGCTCGACTTCTCCGTGCTGAACGTGGCCCTGCCCGTCCTCGGCGACGACCTCGGCCTGAGCCGGTCCGGTCTGCAGTGGGCGATCACCGCGTTCGCCCTGCCGTCCGGCGGCTTCCTGCTCCTCTTCGGCAGGATCGCCGACCTCTACGGCCGCCGCCGGATGTTCCTCACCGGCCTCGCCGTCTTCGGTGCCGCCTCGCTGCTGGCCACCCTCGCCTGGAACCCGGCCGCGTTCCTGACCGGGCGGGCGCTCCAGGGGCTCGGTGCCGCGGTCATCGTGCCGACCGGCATGTCACTGCTCACCACCACCTTCCCGGAGGGGCCGCTGCGGGACCGCGCGCTCGGCATCAGCGGCACGCTGCTCTCCCTCGGCTTCACCGTCGGCATGGTGGCCGGCGGGACGCTCACCGACACCCTGGGCTGGCGCTCCACGATGGGGCTGCTGACGGTGGCCGCGGTGGCCGTGCTCGCGGCGGCCCCCGCCCTGCTCACCGAGTCCCGTACGCCGGAGCGGCCGCGGCTCGACGTACCGGGTGCGGCGACGGTCACCGGCGGGCTCCTCGCCCTGATCTACGCCCTGTCCACGGCGGCCGAGCACGGCTTCGGACGCGGGGACGTGCAGATCGCCCTGGTCGTCGGAGTCGCGCTGCTCGCCGCGTTCGCCGTCGTCGAGTCGCGTGCGGCTGCGCCGCTGGTCTCACTGCCGATGCTGCGCCGCCGCACGGTGGCCTTCGGCAATCTGGGCGGACTGCTCACCTTCTCGATGATGAGCACCGTCGTGTTCGTCCTGACCCTGTACCTGCAGGAGGTCCTGGGCCTGTCGGCCTTCGGGACCGGGCTGGTCTTCGGCGTGCAGGGCATCGCCTCGGTGGCGGCCGGGGTCTACGCCCCGAAGGTCATCGGCCGGATCGGCGCCCGCCGGACGCTGTCCCTCTCCCTGCTGGGCCAGGGCCTGTTCTTCGCCGCCTTGATCGGCCTGGGCGAGGACTCCGGCATCTGGCTGGCGACGGTCGCGGTCTCGCTGGCCAGCATGTGCCACCTGGGCGCGATCATCGCGTACGGACTGACCGTCACCTCGGGCGTACCGAACGAGGAACAGGGCCTGGCGACGGGTCTGGTCACCACGGTTCAGCAGGTGGGGCTCACGATCGGGATCCCATTGCTCGGCGTGGTGGCGACGGCCGACAGCTCACTGTTCGACGGGGTCAGGACCGCGGTGGCGGTGGCGGCGGGCCTGCTGATCGTCACGGCGGCCGTGGTGGCAGCGGGTTTGCGAACATCAGGCCCCACGGGCTCCTCAAGCCCCTCCGGCGTTTGAGGAGCGGGGGCCCGGGGCGGAGCCCCCGAAACCACCCGCCTACCCCCGGTCCAGCCGCAACCGCTCCGCCCGGGGCAACCCGGCCACCACCAGGTCGTAACTGTCCTCGATCAGCTCGCGCAGCCTCGCATCCGGCATCCCCGACACCGTCACCGTGTTCCAGTGCCGTTTGTTCATGTGCCACCCCGGCGCCACGGCCTCGTACTCCTCCCGGAGCCGCACCGCGTCGTCGGGGTCGCACTTGAGGTTCACCGTCAGCGGCCGCCCCTCCAGGGCGGTCAGCGCGAACATCTTGCCGAGCACCTTGAAGACGGACGCCTCCGGCCCGAACGGGAACTCCTCGACGCTCGCGTTGAACCCGAGGCAGAACGCCCTCAGCTCCTTGGGAGTCATCCCACTGCCTCCTCCTGCTGAGCCAGCGGCTCCACCAGCACCGTGACGATCTTGTTCCGGCGGCCCGCCGGGGACTCCGCGGTCAGCCGCAGCCGTCGGCCGTCGGGCAGGCCGACCTCCGACGAGGCGCCGGCGATCGGGACCCGGCCCAGCGCCTTGGCGAGCAGCCCGCCGACCGTCTCCACGTCCTCGTCGTCGTACTCGTCGAGGCCGAACAGCTCTCCGAGGTCTCCGATGTCCAGCCGGGCGGTAACCCGGAAGCAGCCGTCCTCCAGCTCCTGGACCGGCGGGAGTTCGCGGTCGTACTCGTCGGTGATCTCGCCGACGATCTCCTCCAGGATGTCCTCGATCGTGACGATGCCCGCCGTGCCGCCGTACTCGTCGATGACGACGGCGACGTGGCTGCGGTCCTGCTGCATCTCGCGCAGCAGGTCACCGGCGTTCTTCGTGTCGGGCACGAACGCCGCGGGGCGCATCGCCGTGGAGACGAGATCGGCCTCCGACTCCCGGTTGATGTGCGTCTTGCGGACCAGGTCCTTGAGGTAGACGATCCCGACGATGTCGTCCTCGTTCTCCCCGG
This sequence comes from Streptomyces sp. NPDC058221, assembly GCF_042882365.1. Taxonomy (NCBI): domain Bacteria; kingdom Bacillati; phylum Actinomycetota; class Actinomycetes; order Kitasatosporales; family Streptomycetaceae; genus Streptomyces; species Streptomyces sp. NPDC058221. Next base: position 3,871 of record NZ_JBHVWF010000032.1, read on the forward strand.
TGACCGGGATCCGCGAGAAACCGGAGCGCAGCGCGAGGGTGAGCGCCTGCCGGATCGTCTTGTAGCGCTCGATGCAGACCAGGTCGGTGCGCGGCACCATGACCTCGCGCACCAGGGTGTCGCCGAGCTCGAAGACGGAGTGCACCATGCGGCGCTCCTCGTCCTCGATCAGCGACTCCTGCTCGGCGAGGTCGACCATCGCCCGCAGTTCGGCCTCACTGGCGAACGGCCCCTTGCGGAACCCCTTGCCCGGCGTGAGCGCGTTACCGATGAGGATCAGCAGCTGCGGAATGGGCCCCATGATCCTGGCCAGCGGCAGCAGGACGTACGCCGCCGCCGTGGCCGTGTTCAGCGGGTGCTGGCGGCCGATGGTGCGCGGCGAGACGCCGATGGCGACGTAGGAGACGAGGACCATCACGCCCATGGCGACGGCCAGCGCCTCCCAGGTCTCCGGGAGTTCCTTCAGACAGGCGTACGTGACCAGTACCCCGGCCGACATCTCGCAGGCGACCCGCACCAGCAGGGCGACATTGAGATAGCGGGTCGGATCGGCCGCGACCTGTTCCAGCTTGTCGCTGCCGCGACGGCCCGAGCGGACCGCCTCGGCGGCCCGGAAGCTCGACGTACGCGCGATGCCGGCCTCGGCACAGGCCGCCAGCCAGCCGACGACGACCAGCAGGACGGCGCCGAATACGAGCGGCAGGCTCACGAGACGGTGGGGGCGGGCGACGGGCCGGTCAGGCCGTGCTCACCGCGCCAGCCGTCCACGATCGCCGCCTGGAGGCCGAACATCTCGGCCTTCTCGTCCGGCTCCTCGTGGTCGTAGCCGAGCAGGTGCAGCACCCCGTGGACCGTGAGGAGCTGGAGCTCCTCGTCCATGGAGTGCTGAGTCTCGGCTTCCTCGCCCTGCTTCTTGGCGACCTCCGGGCAGAGCACGATGTCACCGAGGAGCCCCTGCGGGGGCTCCTCGTCGTCCTTGACCGGCGGACGCAGTTCGTCCATCGGGAAGGACATGACATCCGTCGGACCCGTCAGGTCCATCCACTGGATGTGCAGCTGCTCCATGGCGTCGGTGTCCACCACGATCACCGAGAGCTCGGACAGCGGGTGGATCCGCATCCGGGCGAGTGCGTAGCGGGCGATGTCGAGGATCGCCTGCTCGTCGACCTCGGATCCGGACTCGTTGTTGACGTCGATCGACATGGTGCGCTGCTACTGCTTCCCGTTGTGGCGGCCCGTGCCTGCCCGGCCGTCCTGTTCGCCTTGGCTGTCGTACTTCTCGTACGCGTCGACGATACGGCCGACCAGCTTGTGCCGGACGACATCCTGGGAGGTGAGCCGCGAGAAGTGCACGTCGTCGATGCCCTCCAGGATGTCCTGCACCTGACGCAGACCGCTCTTGGTCCCGTTCGGCAGGTCGACCTGGGTGACGTCACCGGTGACGACGATCTTCGAGTCGAAGCCGAGCCGGGTCAGGAACATCTTCATCTGCTCGGCGCTGGTGTTCTGCGCCTCGTCCAGAATGATAAAAGCGTCATTAAGGGTGCGACCCCTCATGTACGCCAGCGGCGCGACCTCGATCGTCCCGGCCGCCATCAGCCGTGGGATCGAGTCCGGGTCGAGCATGTCGTGCAGGGCGTCGTAGAGCGGGCGCAGATACGGGTCGATCTTGTCGAAGAGCGTGCCGGGCAGGAAGCCGAGCCGCTCACCCGCCTCGACCGCCGGCCGGGTCAGGATGATCCTGCTGACCTGCTTGGACTGCAGCGCCTGGACCGCCTTGGCCATGGCCAGGTACGTCTTGCCGGTGCCGGCGGGGCCGATGCCGAAGACGATCGTGTGCTTGTCGATGGCGTCGACGTACCGCTTCTGGTTGAGCGTCTTGGGCCGGATCGTGCGGCCGCGGCTGGAGAGGATGTTCTGGGTGAGCACCTCGGCCGGGGTCTCCGTACCGTCCGCCCGGCCGTCGTCACTGGCCCTGAGCATCGCGATCGAACGTTCCACAGCGTCCTCCGTCATCGGCTGACCGGTGCGGAGCACCAGCACCATCTCGTCGAACAGGCGCTGGATCAGGGCGATTTCCGCCGTGTTCCCCGTCGCGCTTATCTCATTGCCCCGGACGTGGATGTCGGCTGCCGGGAACGCCGCTTCGATCACGCGCAACAGCGAGTCGCCCGATCCCAGGAGCATCACCATGGGGTGTGCGGCCGGGATCCTGATGTGGGCACGCGCCTGCGTCTGTGTAGGTGACTGAGTCATGGGCCGGCCCTCGGGCCTGCGCATACCTCCCGTTGCAGGGTTCTCGCTGCTCGACAACCTCTGGACTACCAAGCCTACGACTCCGGTACGACAACACCGAGAGGTTTTCGCGGCGGGAGAAGTCGGGTTCAGGCGGGGTCATGGACGGAAGCCGATCGTCGGGACGGCCCTGCGCAGCGGCCAGTGGCGCGCGGCCGACGGCAGCAGGTCCTCGAGGAAGGCGTACCGCTGGAGTGCCGCCGGGTCCTGGTCGGCGCAGGTGCGGACCCGTTGCCACCAGGCGGCGATCTCCGCCCAGCCCGGCGCCGACAGCGAGCCGCCGAACTCCTGGACCGAGAGAGCCGCGGTGAGCCCGGCGAAGGCGAGGCGGTCGGCGAGCGGCCAGTTGGCCAGGGTTCCGGTGACGAAACCGGCCACGAAGACGTCCCCCGCACCGGTCGGGTCGAGCGCCTCGACCTCGATCGCGGGGACCTCGGCGGCCGTCCCGGTGGCCGCGTCGACCGCGTAGGCGCCCTCCGCGCCGAGGGTCACGACGGCGAGCGGTACGTGCTCGGCGAGGGCGTGCGCGGCGGCGCGGGGGCAGTCGGTGCGGGTGTAGCGCATGGCTTCCTCCGCGTTGGGGAGGAATGCCTGGCAGTGCGCCAGGTCGGTCAGTCCGGCCAGGTCCCAGCGGCCTGTCTCGTCCCAGCCGACGTCGGCGAAGACCACGGCGCCGCGGCGGGCGGCCTCGGCCACCCAGGGTTCGCTGCGGCCGGGGACGAGCGAGGCGACGGCGGCCCGGGCCCGTGGCGGGCACCGCGGGAAGGAGCCGGCCTCCGGCGGCACGGAGGCGGGCGGCGGGGCCTCGTGGCCGTGCGAGACCATCGTCCGCTCGCCCTCGTACGCCATCGAGACGGTCACCGGGGAGTGCCAGCCGCGGACGGTGTGCGACATGGAGAGGTCGATGCCTTCGCCCTGCTCCAGCGCGTCCCAGCAGTACTCGCCGTAGTGGTCGTCGCCGAAGGCCGCCGCCAGTGAGGTGTGCAGGCCGAGCCTGGCCAGTGCGGTGGCCATGTTGGCGACCCCGCCCGGGCTGGATCCCATGCCGCGCGCCCAGGACTCGGTGCCGCGCACGGGAGCGCTGTCCAGACCGGTGAAGATGATGTCGAGGAAGACCGTGCCGGTGAGGAAGACGTCGCAGTCCGGGTCCTGGGGCGCACGCAGCCCGTCCAGTGGGTCGATGCCTGGATTCTCAGTGCTCACCTTGCACTCCCCGGTCGTGACAGTTCCGGCCAGTGTGCCCGATTCACTCCCCCGTTCGGGGGGCCCGCGCCGAGTCTGTTCTACAGAGGCTGACCTGCACAAACATGCGCTGTTACCCGAATGGAGGCACGACAAACATATAAGTGACTCAGCTCACAGCGAGGCGCCTTCAGCCGGCCGGGAGCACTTGATACAAATGGGCCCGCGAGCACCGTTGGGGGCTGTTTCCGGCGAGTGCGTCGACCTCCCCGGATTTTCATTTTCCGCATTTCTGCACATCTGCCTTACCCCCTCGCTGTCTTCTCCGCCTCCTCCGGCATGTCTTCAGGAAACGCCCATGTCCTCGCGCCCTCGCGCCGCGTGGCCTCTGGTTGCCGTGTTCACCGCCGGCTACCTCGCCGCATATCTGCTCCCCACCATCGTGGGGAGGCTCTCCTCCTATCTGGGTCTCAGCGCGGCCCAGGCCGGCCTGGTCGGCAGTGTCCTGCTGCTGAGTTCGGCGTCCGCCGGGTTCTGCCTGGCGGGCCGGGCCGAGACGTACGGGCCGCAGCGGCCCGTACGGATCGGGCTGACCCTCGCCGCTCTCGGCTACGGCTGCGCGGCGCTGACCGCCTCCGTACCGCTCGTGGTCATGGGCGTGATGGTCGGCGGCTTCGGCTCCGGCGCGGCGACCGCGGTCGCCGCCGCGGGCATCGCCGCCCAGCGTGATCCGCACCGCACCTCGACCCTGGGGCTGCTCAGCGTCTCCGCGACCGCGGGCGTTCTCTACCTGACGATCCCTCACCTGGGCGGCGGCCACCGGCTGCCGTTCGCCTCCATCGCCCTGGTCGCGCTCCTCGTCTGGCCCGCCACCTCGCGGCTGGGCGGGGAGATGCCGGCCGGTCCGGACGTCACCGCGCCCGGACGGCTGCCGCACCGCCGCTCCGGTCTGGTCCTGGCGGGCGGCATGCTCGTCTGGTCGATGGCACAGAACGCGCTGTGGGGTGTCAGCAGCCGCATCGGCCTGGTCCAGGCGGGGCTCTCCGAGGTCACCGTCGGCGCGGTCTTCGCCGCGGCGCTCGGCGCCGGTCTGCTCGGCGTGATGGGGGCCGGGGTGCTGGGCGCGCGGCTGGGACGCGCGGCACCGATCGGCCTCGGCACGATGATCATCGCGGCGAGCATCGTGCTCAGCTCGTCCGCGGGCGACCTCGGCTCGTTCGCGACCGGCGAGATCCTGTGGAACACCTTCTACCCGGTGGTCCTGTCGTATCTGATCGGTCTGGCCGCCTCACTGGACGTACGCGGCCGCTGGGCGGTCCTCGCGGGCTCGGCCTCGTCCGTCGGGGTGGCCTGCGGTCCGCTGCTGGGCAGCGTGCTGTCCGAGGCGTCCGGCTATCCGGTGATGGGGCTGCTCCTGGGCGCCGTGACGCTGCTGGTCGCGGCCCCGGTCACGGCTGTCGCCCTGCACACGGGTGGCCGTCCGCTGGTGCCGGGATCGGTGCGCCGCAGGGGCGGTGCGCCGGCGGCCCTGCTGGCGGTCACCACCGGCGCGGTGCCGGGCGCCGTGCCAAGGCTCGGGGCGCCCGAGCAGGCTGTCACGGAGATCAGCCTGCCCGAGCTGCGCCGCAGGCGTCTGGTCAGAAGTGCCTTCCGGACGGCCGGGGCGGCCGGCGGGGACGGTCAGTCGAACGCGTACGCCTCGACCTCCGACAGATAGCGGGCCCTGCGCTCCTCGTCGTGGTCGAGGAAGGCCGCCTCGAAGGAGTTGCGGGCCAGGGTGCGCAGCTGTTCGCGCTCCAGGCCGAGCGCCTCGTGGACGGCGTGGAAGGTGTCCCCGACGTACCCGCCGAAGTAGGCGGGGTCGTCGGAGTTCACCGTGCAGAGCAGCCCGGCGTCCATCATGGCCCGCAGCGGGTGCTCCTCCAGGGTGTCGATGGCCCGCAGCCGTACGTTGGACAGTGGGCAGAGCGTGAGCGGCACCCGGTCGGCGGCCAGGCGCTTCACCAGCTCCGGATCCTCCATGCAGCGCAGCCCGTGGTCGATGCGCTCCACGCCCAGGACGTCGAGCGCCTCCCGGATGTACTCCGGCGGCCCCTCCTCGCCCGCGTGCGCGACCTTGCGCAGCCCGAGCGCATCGGCGGCGGCGTACACCTCACGGAACTTGGCGGGCGGGTGGCCCACCTCCGCCGAGTCCAGGCCGACGGCACTGATCCGGTGCAGATACGGCTTCGCGGCCTCCAGCGTCTCCAGCGCCGAATCGGCGGACCGGTCGCGCAGGAAGCACATGATCAGCTGGGTGGAGATGCCGTGCTTCTCCTCGCTGCGCTCCAGCGCCCGGCCGAGTCCCTCGACGACCGTGCCGATCGGGACGCCCCGGGCGGTGTGTGCCTGCGGGTCGAAGAAGATCTCCGCGTGGCGCACGCCCTGGGCCGCGGCGCGGGTGAGGTAGGCGTCGGCGAGATCCGCGAAGTCGTCCTCGGTCCTGAGCACCGCCATCAGCGCGTAGTACAGGTCGAGGAAGGTCTGCAGATCGTCGAAGAGGTAGGCGGTGCGCAGCGCTTCGGTGTCCGCGTACGGGAGGTGTACGCCGTTGCGTGCGGCAAGGGCGAAGGCCAGCTCGGGTTCGAGGGTTCCTTCGATGTGGAGGTGGAGTTCCGCTTTGGGGAGGTGCACAGTTTCTCGCTAACGCAGGTGGTGCTGGTGTTGTTACTGGTGACGCGTGGGGACCGGGACCCTGATCAGGTCCTGGGCGACGGTCAGTTCGCCCTCGAACCCGGCGGCCCGGGCCTGGGTCTCGAAGACCCCGGGGTCCGGGTAGCGCTGCGAGAAGTGCGTGAGCACGAGATGCCGCACGCCTGCTTCCCGCGCCACCCGGGCCGCCTGTCCGGCGGTGAGGTGGCCGTGGTCGGTGGCCAGCCGTTCGTCCTCGTCGAGGAAGGTCGACTCGATGACCAGCATGTCGCATCCCTCGGCGAGCGCGTACACGCCGTCGCAGAGCCTTGTGTCCATGATGAACGCGAACCGCTGTCCGCGCCTGTGCTCGGAGACGTCGTCGAGCGTGACACCGCCGAGGGCGCCCTCGCGCTGGATGCGGCCGACGTCGGGTCCGGCGATGGAGTGCTCGGCGAGCCTGGCGGGCAGCATCCGGCGGCCGTCGGGCTCGACGAGGCGGTAGCCGTACGACTCGACGGGGTGCGAGAGCTTGTGGGCGCTGAGCGTGTACGCGTCCGTGGTGGCCAGCGGTCCGTCGGCGGCGACCGGGGCCTCGGTCAGTTCGACGGACTCGCGGTAGGCGGTCGCGTACCGCAGCCGGTCGAAGAAGTGCTGTCCGCTCGCCGGATAGTGCGCGGTGACGGGGTGCGGGACCTGGTCGAGGTTGATCCGCTGGATCACCCCGGCCAGCCCGAGCGAGTGGTCGCCGTGGAAGTGCGTGACACAGATCCGGTTGATGTCGTGCGCGGCGACGCCGGCCCGCAGCATCTGGCGCTGGGTGCCCTCGCCCGGGTCGAAGAGGATGCCCTCGCCGTCCCAGCGCAGCAGATAGCCGTTGTGGTTGCGGTGCCGGGTCGGGACCTGGCTGGCGGTGCCGAGGACGACGAGTTCACGTGACGACACGGTGTGCGGTGGTCCGTTCTAGCCGGGGGGCCACTGGAGGCCACGGCCGCCCAGGACGTGCGCGTGCGCGTGGAAGACGGTCTGCCCGGCGCCGGTACCGGTGTTGAAGACGACCCGGTAACCGGTGTCGGCGACCTTCTCGTCGACGGCCACCTGACCGGCCTCGCGCAGTATGTCCGCGAGGACCTGCGGTTCGGCGGCGGCGAGCGAGGCCGCGTCCGGGTGGTGGAGGCGCGGGATGACGAGTACGTGGGTGGGGGCCTGGGGGTTGATGTCCCGGAAGGCGACGGTGGTCTCGGTCTCCCGGACGATGGTCGCCGGGATCTCGCCCGAGACGATCTTGCAGAACAGGCAGTCGGGCTGGGGTTCTCCTGCCATTTGGTGCTCCTTGGGTCTCGGTGATCCGTTGGGGGGCAGCCTAGCGGGCGTACCCGGACCGCAGGCGCGGGGCGTTCCGGGGGCGCTGCCCCCGTACCCCCGCTCCTCAATCGCCGGAGGGGCTTGATTTTGCCCGCCCCTTCAGCCTCGCCGGCGTTTGAGGCGCGGGGTCCGGGGCGGAGCCCCCGGTTACGGGAAGAGTGGGGTCTCCCCTGCTCGAACGAAGTTGAGAGCTTGGGGAAGGGGAGGGGAACAGGCCCGCCGCAGGCGCACCCCCGCGCGAACCCCCGCCCCCCTCAACTCACTCCGGCAGTTCCGGCGCCGCCTTGGCCGGCGTCCGCGTCAGCGACTCCAGCGCGATCCGGATCGCCTCGTCCAGCTGCGGGTCACGCCCCGCCGCCCGGTCCTGCGGGGTCATGACGACCTCGACGTCCGGATCGACGCCGTGGTTCTCGACGCCCCACCCGTAACCCTCCATCCAGAACGCGTACTTCGGCTGGGTGACCAGCGTGCCGTCCACCAGCCGGTACCGGCTGTCGATGCCCACCACACCGCCCCAGGTGCGGGTGCCGACGACCGGGCCGATGCCCAGCGCCTTGATCGCCGCGTTCACGATGTCGCCGTCCGATCCGGAGAACTCGTCCGCCACGGCCACGACCGGGCCGCGCGGGGCGTCGACCGGATAGCTGGACGGCTGCCTGCCGCGGGGCAGGTCCCAGCCGACGATGCGGCGGGCCAGCTTCTCCACGATCAGCTGCGAGGTGTGGCCGCCGCGGTTCTCGCGTACGTCCACCACCAGCCCCTCGCGGGCGACCTCGGTGCGCAGGTCGCGGTGGATCTGGGCCCAGCCCGGTCCTGCCATGTCGGGGACATGGACATAGCCGAGGCGTGCGCCGGAGTGCTCGTGGACGTAGCGGCGCCGGTCGGCGACCCACGCGTGGTAGCGCAGCGCCTCCTCGTCGGCGATCGGCACGACGACGACATGGCGGGGGTCGCCGCCGTCGACCGGGGAGACGGTCAGCTCGACCGGGTGGCCGGCCGAGCCGGTGAGCAGCGGCCCGGGGCCGGTGACCGGGTCGACGGGGTGGCCGTCGACGGCCAGGACCGCATCCCCCGCACGGACGGCGACGCCCGGTGCGGCGAGCGGCGCGCGGGCCGCGGGGTCGGAGGTCTCCGACGGCAGGATCCGGTCGATGCGCCAGCTCCCGTCGTCCGCACGGGAGATGTCGGCACCGAGCAGGCCCTGCCGGGCCGAGTCGTCGCGCCAGCCGCCTGACGGGGTCACATAGGCGTGGGAGGTGCCGAGTTCACCCTGTACCTCCCACAGCAGGTCGATGAGGTCGTCGTGGGTGGCGACGCGTTCCAGCACCGGCCGGTAGCGGTCCAGGACACCGGCCCAGTCGACGCCGCCCATGTCGGGGCGCCAGAAGTTGTCCCGCATGATGCGCCCGGCCTCGTCGTACATCTGACGCCATTCGGCGGCCGGGTCCAGGATGCGGCGGATCCGGGTGAGGTCGACGGTGATGCTGCCGTCGCCGTCGTGGTCGTCGTCCGAGCCGCCGGGAACACGGCTGTCGGACGGTACGACGCGCAGCTGGCCGTGGCTCTGCAGCACCAGCCGTTTGCCGTCGCCGCTGACCGCGAACCGGCCGACGTCGGAGGCGAGTTCCTCGCAGCGCAGCTTCTCCAGGTCGTACCGCTCCAGCACGGTCTCGGGCCGCCGGGCGTCGGGCGTGGCCGCGCTCGTGCCGAGGACTCCGGTGACCGGGTGGCGCAGCCAGAGCAGACCGTCCTTCGCGGCCCGGAGGGAGGAGTAGCTGGCGGCCTCGACGGGCAGGGAGACGATCCGGTCGGCGAGTCCGTCCAGGTCGATCCGGGTGACCGGGAGTGCGGTGGGGTTGTCGTCGCCGTCGCCGCTCTTCTCCCGCTCGGTCGGGCGCCCGTGGAGCTGCGGCCCGAACGGGGAGGGGGTGGTCGCGGCGAGCGTCAGCAGATGCGGCCGGCAGCCGCCGATGAAGGCCAGGTCGAAGACGTGCGAGTCGTAGACCGGGTCGAAGGCCCGCTCGGAGAGGAAGGCCAGGTGCTTTCCGTCGGTGGTGAAGGCCGGTGCGAAGTCCCGGAACCGCAGCGGGGTGGCCTCGGCGACCGTCAGGTCGGCGAGGTGGGCGAGCTTGAGCTGGCTCAGCGGTTCGGGGCCCGGGTGTGACCAGGCGAGCCAGGAGGAGTCGGGCGAGAAGACCAGCCCCGAGACGTCGCTGTGCTCGCTGCGGTCGACCTCGTGGACCTCGCCGCTCTCCCGTTCGACGATCAGTACACGCCCGTCGTGGGCGGCGACGGCGAACCGGCTGCCGTCGGGGGCGGGCGCCAGGTCGAGGACCCGGCCGATCCGGCCCGCGGCGAGACGGCGGGGTACGGAGCCGGGCGAGGTGCCGGTGGCGGGTGCGCACTCCAGCGCGTCGTCCCCCTCGGCGTCGGTGACCCAGACGACGTGCTGGTCCCCGTCGGCCTGGAAGGCGCGCGGCAGCCTGGCCCGTACACCGGGTTCGACGGCGAGTGCGCGGGCCGGACCCTCGCGGTGGGTGACCCAGTGGACGGCCCCGCGCGAGCCGACCGCGCTGCCCCGGCCGGTACGGTCGGGGGACGCGGAGGTCAGGTGACTTCCGGCGTGCACGGGGTGCGGCTGGAGGTCGGCGCGCTGTCCGCCGAGCCGGATGTCGAGGCGGTGGGGTCCGTCGCTCTCCAGGCTGTCCAGGAGCCACAGTTCGCCGGCGGACGCGTAGACGACCCGGGTGCCGTCGGTGGTGGCGTGCCGGGCGTAGAAGCCCTCGATACCGGTGTGCCGGCGCAGGCCGGTGCCGTCGGGGAGGGAGGAGTAGACCGCGCCGACGCCTTCGTGGTCGGAGAGGAAGGCGATGCGCTCGCCGACCCACATCGGGCATTCGATGTTGCCGTCGAGATCCGCGTGGATCCGTACGAATTCCTCCGCGGTCCCGTCCTCCGGCGTCTGCGCCGTCCCTGCCGTCTCTGCCGCCCCTGCCGTCTCTGCGGCGATCCAGAGCTTTCCGGCCGTGCCGCCCCGGTAGCGCTTCCACTTGGCGGCCTCGCGCCCCATGGTGGCCGAGAGCAGCAGGATCCGTCCGCCGGGCCCGTACGCGAGCGATCCGACCGGCCCGTACGGCAGGGTCCGCGCGGGGCCGCCGTCCACCGGCACGGCCCTGGCCCAGGTGCGCCGCAGCGAGACCTGGCCCTGGGTGCTGATGACCAGCACATCTCCATCGGGGGTCCAGCCGTGCACGGCGGTCCGCGCGTCGCCCCAGTAGGTCAGCCGCTCGGCGGGGCCGCCGTCGGCGGGGGCCAGGTGCACCTCGGGCGCCCCGTCCCGGGTGGACGTCCAGGCGACGAGAGTGCCGTCGGGGGATATCCGCGGCTGGGTGACGGGTCGGTTGTCTGCGCTGACACGCCAGGCTCGGCCGCCGTCGAGCGGCGCCAGCCAGACATCGTCCTCGGCGGTGAAGGCGATCTGGTCGCCCTGGACATGGGGATACCGGAGGTAGGAAGGCTGCGTCACAACGATCAGCCTAGGCCGAGGCCGTGCCACGAGGAACGCAGTTGGCCGGAGTACGCCGTCCCGGCCTGTTCCCCGCGCACTCATTTGCCCTGAGGCTGTGCGGTCACCGTGACGGTCACGGTCACCGTCGGCCGGGCCCCTCCCCCGCCGCCCGCCGCGGGCGGTTTCGGCGTGGAAGTCGTCTGCGCCGCATCGCAGTTGCCGAGCATCGTGGCCCGGAAAACGGTCTTCCCCGCCGTCTTCGCCGTCATGTCACCGCTGACGCACCGGCCTTCGACCTCCCGGTCGACCTTGCCGCTGAGGCTGATGTCCTTGCCGCCCTTGGTGCGGCCGTTGCAGTCGACGTCGGCGACCCGGCTGGTGGAGGCGGTGGACGAACCGGACTTCGCGCCTCCGCCGGCCCGTGCCGTGCAGTTCAGCCACTGCACGTCCACCCCTTCGTGCTCCAGCGCGCGGGTGCCGGTCCGGTCGGTGGTCACGGCGATGGACGCGGAGTTCAGGCCGTTGACCGGGTCGCAGGCGGCCAGGCCGGCGACGGTCGCGCCCGCGAGAGCGATCACGGCCGGAAAGCGACGGATCCTTCGACTGCACCATGCCCTTGATGTCCCCATACGGGCAGCTTCCCACCGCTCCTGACGGTGCGGTAGACCGCTTGCAGCCACAACCTGCAGGCGCCCGCGCGGCCGGCGGGATTCATGACCAGCGGCCGGTGCGGCCCAGCAGCAGGGCCGTCGCCGCCGTACCCGCCGTCGAGGTGCGCAAAACGGTCGGTCCGAGCCGGCAGGTCAGGGCGCCCGCGGCGGCGAAAACGGCCAACTCGTCCGGTGAGACACCGCCTTCGGGGCCGACGACCAGCACGATCTCACCCTCGCCGGGCAGGGCGACGGTGGCCAGCGGCTCACTGTCGTACCCACGGTCCTCGTGCAGCACGGCGGCGAAGTCGGCGGTGGCCAGAAGCGTGGCAACCTGTTTGGTCGTCATCGCGTCCGCCACTTCCGGGAACCGCACCCGGCGCGACTGCTTGCCGGCCTCACGGGCGGTGTTGCGCCATTTCGTCAGGGCCTTCAGACCCCGGTCGCCCTTCCACTGGGTGATGCAGCGCCCGGCCTGCCACGGCACGATCGCGTCGACACCGGTCTCCGTCATCGTCTCGACGGCGAGCTCGCCGCGGTCGCCCTTGGGCAGGGCCTGGACGACGGTGATACGCACAGCGGGCCCGGGTTCCTCGTGGACGGGCTCCAGATCCGTGAGGACCAGCCGGTCCTTGCCCTCGGCGGCCGTCACGACGCCCTCGGCCCAGCGGCCGCGGCCGTCCGTCAGGACGACGTCCTCACCGGCGCGCAGGCGTTTCACCGAGACGGCGTGCCGTCCCTCGGGCCCCTCCAGCACGAACCCGGGTCCCTGAGGCATCTCGTCGACGACGAAGACGGGTGCCGTCACTGCGTGCTCCTTGTGCTCACGGCCGCACGCGCGGCGTCCAGTTCCCCCGCGAGCAGCCCGACCAGCCGGCCGGCCGGCAGCTCGCGCGCCATCCGGTGCCCCTGGCCCGCCCACAGCGCCATGCCCTGTGCGTCCCCCGCCTTGGCCGCCGCCCTGCGCAGCGGGGCGGTCAGGTAGTGGACCTGCGGATAGGCGGCGGGGGCGTACGGACCGTGCTCGCGCACGAAGCGGTTGACCAGGCCGCGGGCGGGGCGCCCGGAGAACGCCCGGGTCAGGGTGGTGCGGACGAACAACGGGTTGGTCAGGGCCTGTCGGTGCAGCGGATGGGCGCCCGACTCGGGGCAGATCAGGAAGGCGGTGCCGAGCTGCGCCGCGTCGGCACCGGCCGCGAGCACCGCGGCGATCTGGGCACCGCGCATCAGCCCGCCGGCGGCGATGACGGGGATCTGCACGGTCTCGCGGACCTGGGACACCAGGCTGAGCAGCCCGGTCCCGAGACCGTCGGCCTGTGGGTCGTCGCGGTGCGTGGACTGGTGGCCGCCCGCCTCGACGCCCTGGGCGCAGACGGCGTCGGCCCCCGCCCACTGCGCGGCCTGGGCCTCCTCGGGCGTGGTGACCGTCACGACGGTGTACGTGCCGACCGCGGCGAACGCGTCGAGGGTGTCGCGGCTCGGGCAGCCGAAGGTGAAGGAGACGACGGGGACCGGGTCCTCCAGCAGGATGGCGAGCTTGGCCTCGTAGCCGTCGTCACCACCGGTGTCGGTGTCCCCGAGCGGCGTCTCGTACCAGGACGCCTCGCCCGTGAGCTGGTGCCGGTACACCTCGACGGCGCTCGGGTCGGCGAGGCCCGGCTGCGGCATGAAGAGGTTGACGCCGAAGGGGCGGCCGGTCAGCCCGCGCACCTGTTTGATGTCGTTGTACATGCCGTCCGCGGTCTTGTACCCGGCGGCCAGGAAGCCGAGCCCGCCGGCCTCGGCCACGGCGGCGACGAGCTGCGGACAGGAGACCCCGCCCGCCATCGGGGCCTGCACGATCGGATACCGGCAGAGATCGGTCAACGCGGATGGCATGACAGGCATCGTGTCATGCCCGTCCTGTCCCGTGATGCGCACCCCGTGGCCGCGTTTGTCCGCAATGCCGTACGGGCCCGGAAATCCGGGCCCGTACGGTGGTGACGCGTGGATCAGCGGCCGTTGAACGCGTCCTTGAGTCGGGAGAACAGGCCCTGCTGGCCGGGCTGGAACTGGCCGGTGGGCCGCTCCTCACCACGCAGTTTCGCCAGCTCCCGCACGAGGCGTTCCTGTTCCGGGTCCATCTTGGTCGGGGTCATCACCTCGACGTGCACGATCAGGTCGCCGCGCCCGCCGCCCCGCAGGTGGGTGATGCCGCGCCCGTGCAGCGGGACGGACTGGCCGGACTGGGTGCCCGGCCTGATGTCCACCTCCTCCATGCCGTCGAGCGTCTCCAGCGGCACCTTGGTGCCGATGGCCGCCGCCGTCATGGGGATGGTGACCGTGCAGTGCAGATCGTCGCCGCGCCGCTGGAACACCGCGTGCGGCAGCTCGTGGATCTCGACGTAGAGATCGCCGGCCGGGCCGCCGCCGGGGCCGACCTCGCCCTCACCCGCGAGCTGGATGCGGGTGCCGTTGTCGACACCCGCGGGGATCTTCACGGTGAGGGTGCGCCGCGAGCGGATGCGGCCGTCGCCGGCGCACTCCGGGCAGGGGGTCGGCACGACCGTGCCGAAGCCCTGGCACTGCGGGCAGGGCCGTGAGGTCATGACCTGGCCGAGGAACGACCGGGTGACCTGGGAGACCTCGCCGCGGCCGCGGCACATGTCGCAGGTCTGGGCGGAGGTGCCGGGTGCGGCTCCCTCGCCGTTGCAGGTCGTACAGACGACGGCCGTGTCGACCTGGATGTCCTTGGTCGTGCCGAAGGCCGACTCGGAGAGGTCGATCTCCAGCCGGATCATGGCGTCCTGGCCGCGCCGGGTGCGGGACCGGGGTCCGCGCTGCGACGCCGTGCCGAAGAACGCGTCCATGATGTCGGAGAAGTTGCCGAAGCCACCCTGTCCGAATCCGCCCGCGCCACCTCCGCCGGAGCCGGACAGCGGGTCGCCGCCGAGGTCGTAGACCTGTTTCTTCTGAGCGTCCGACAACACCTCGTAAGCGGCGTTGATCTCCTTGAACCGCTCCTGGGTCTTCGGATCGGGGTTCACATCCGGGTGCAGCTCGCGGGCGAGCCTCCGGAATGCCTTCTTGATCTCGTCCTGTGAAGCGTCGCGGCGCACGCCGAGTACGGCGTAGTAGTCCGTGGCCACTTACGACTCCGCCAGGATCTGTCCGACGTAACGTGCCACTGCGCGTACCGCTCCCATCGTTCCGGGGTAGTCCATGCGGGTCGGTCCGACCACGCCGAGTTTGGCGACTGCCTCGTCGCCCGAACCGTAGCCGACCGCGACGACGGACGTGGAGTTGAGGCCCTCGTGGGCGTTCTCATGCCCGATTCGTACGGTCATGCCCGAGTCCTTGGCCTCGCCGAGCAGCTTCAGCAGCACGACCTGCTCCTCCAATGCCTCCAGCACCGGCCGGATCATCACAGGGAAGTCGTGCCCGAAGCGGGTGAGGTTGGAGGTGCCGCCGATCATCAGCCGCTCCTCCGTCTCCTCGACAAGGGTTTCGAGCAGGATCGAGAGCACGGTGGACACGGTCGCCCGGTCCTCGCTCTCGAAGGATTCCGGCAGGTCCTGCACCAGCTGCGGGACGTCCGCGAAACGGCGCCCCACCACCCGGCTGTTGAGCCGGGCGCGCAGATCGGCGAGAGAGGTCTCGCCGAACGGCGTCTGGCAGTCGACCAGCCGCTGTTCGACCCGGCCGGTGTCCGTGATCAGCACGAGCATCAGCCGGGCGGGGGCCAGGAGAAGCAGTTCCACGTGCCGCACCGTCGAGCGGGTCAGCGAGGGGTACTGCACGACGGCGACCTGCCGGGTCAGCTGCGCGAGCAGCCGTACGGTACGTCCCACGACATCGTCGAGGTCGACCGCGCCGTCGAGGAAATTCTGAATGGCCCGACGCTCCGGCGACGACAGGGGCTTGACGCCCGCGAGCCGGTCGACGAAGAGCCGGTAGCCCTTGTCCGTGGGGATGCGTCCCGCACTGGTGTGGGGCTGGGCGATGAAGCCCTCGTCCTCCAGCACCGCCATGTCGTTGCGGACGGTGGCCGGGGAGACCCCCAGCTGGTGCCGCTCCGTGAGCGCCTTGGAACCGACGGGCTCCTCGGTGCCGACATAGTCCTGGACGATGGCGCGCAGCACTTCGAGTCTGCGTTCGCTGAGCATCGCGCACACCTCCAGCTGTGTACCTCGGTCGATCTCGGGCCGTTCCCGGGACTCCCCCTGGCACTCTGTCCGTACGAGTGCCAGCAATCCCCCGGTCAGTGTACGGCGACGGGGTGGCCCCCTAGCAAGGGCGACCGGCCACGCTACCCCGAGACTGCGCAGGTCGTTGCCGATAGCGTCGCCGCATGGACGCCACATGGGAAGAGTTCGGCTGGGAGCGGTTGGGTGACGGTGTCGGCCGGCGACGGCTTCCGGTGTGGGACGCAACGGTCGTACTGGTGGCCGGGGCGGACGGAGTGCTGCTCTGCGACACCGGATCGTCACTCCGCGAAGCGGTGGAGGTGCGCGGTCAGGTGCGGGCACTGCTGGGCCGGAGGGTGACGCATATCGCACTCAGCCACCCCCACTTCGACCACGTGCTGGGCACGGCGGCCTTCGCGGGGGCGCGGGTGTACGGCGCGGGGGGCATGGCGGATCTGTTGCGGCACGGGGCGGACGAGCTGCACGCCGACGCGGTGCGGCAGGGACTCCCCGAGCAGGACGCGGCCGAGTCCGCCGCTGTGCTGGTGACACCCCACCACGAGGTGACCGCCGAGTGGACGCTCGATCTGGGCGGCGGGCGCGAGGTGCTGCTCGTGAACGCGGGTCCGGCGCACAGCGGCCACGATCTGGCGGTGCTGGTCCCCGGCACCTCCGGCTCGCCCACGATCGTGTTCTGCGGCGACCTGGTCGAGGAGTCCGGTGAGCCGCAGGCGGGCCCGGACGCGTTCCCTGCCCGCTGGCCGGCGGCACTGGACCGGCTGCTGGAGCTGGGCGGCGAGGACGCGCTGTACGTGCCGGGGCACGGGGCGGTGGTGGACGCGGCGTTCGTCCGGGCGCAGCGCGATCAGCTGGCCGCCGGGTTCGGCGTGTCGTAGGCCGCTCGCGCCTTATCGTCATCCGATGCGCAGCTATCAGCCGGACCTGACCCCACCGTGGAAGAAGTCCGCCCCCGCCCCCGAGGTGCCCGCCGATCCGGACCTGGTCGTGGAGGAGGTCACCACCGGCTTCTGCGGTGCGGTGATCCGCTGCGAGAAGACGGCCGCGGGCCCGACGGTGACCCTGGAGGACCGGTTCGGCAAGCACCGGGTCTTCCCGATGGAGCCGCGCGGCTTCCTGCTGGAGGGCCGGGTGGTGACGCTCGTACGCCCGTCGGCCGGCGGCCTTGTCCGGCCCGCCCGCACCGCCTCCGGCTCGGTGGCGGTCCCGGGCGCGCGGGCGCGGGTGGCGCGGGCCGGGCGGATCTACGTGGAGGGCCGGCACGACGCGGAGCTGGTCGAGCGGGTCTGGGGCGACGACCTCAGGATCGAGGGTGTGGTCGTCGAGTACCTGGAGGGCATCGACGACCTCCCGGCGATCGTGCGCGAGTTCTCCCCGGGCCCGGACGCCCGCCTCGGGGTGCTGGTCGACCATCTGGTGCCGGGTTCCAAGGAGTCACGTATCGCGGCGCAGATCTCGGACGGGAACGTCCTGGTGGCCGGCCATCCGTACATCGACGTGTGGGAGGCCGTGAAGCCGTCGTCCGTGGGGATCGCCGGCTGGCCGGCCGTACCGCGCGGCCAGGACTGGAAGACGGGCGTGTGCCGTTCGCTGGGGTGGGAGGAGAACACGGGGGCGGCCTGGCAGCGCATCCTGTCGACCGTACGTTCCTACCGCGACCTGGAACCGGCGCTGCTGGGCCGGGTGGAAGAACTGATCGACTTCGTCACGGCACCGCCCACCGACGTATGACACCTCAGCCCCCACTCCAGCCCCTCCGGCGTTTGAGGAGCGGGGTCCGGGGCGGAGCCCCGGTTACGGGAAGGGGCGGGTAGGGGAACAGGCCCGCCGCAGGCGCACCCCGCCACGCGGCCCCGCCCCGCCCCGCGGCGGCAGCGCGCAACCACTCAGTCCACCAGATCCCGCACCACGGCATCGGCCAGCAGCCGCCCCCGCAGGGTCAGTACGGCCCGTCCGTCCCCGAAGGGACCCGGCTCCAGCAGCCCGTCGGACACGGCCCGCCCCGCCGCCGCCAGCCCCGCCGGGGCAAGCAGCGACAGCGGGCAGCCGTCGGAGAGCCGCAGCTCCAGCAGGATGCGCTCGACGCGGCGGTCCTCCGCGGAGAGGATCTCGCGTCCCGCCCCGGGCGAGCGCCCCTCGGCCAACGCTTGCGCGTAAGCCCCCGGGTGCTTCACGTTCCACCAGCGCACGCCGCCGACGTGGCTGTGCGCGCCCGGTCCGGCGCCCCACCAGTCCGCCCCGCGCCAGTACAGCTCGTTGTGCAGGCAGCGGCCCTCGGGCGTCCGGGACCAGTTCGACACCTCGTACCAGGAGAAGCCCGCTGCGGCCATCGCCTCGTCCGCGATGAGATAACGGTCGGCGTGCGCGTCGTCGTCCGTCATCGGGATCTCGCCGCGCTTGATGCGGCGGGCCAGCTGGGTGCCCTCCTCGACGATCAGCGCGTACGCCGACACATGGTCGGGACCGGCGCCGATCGCCGCGTCGAGCGAGGCCCGCCAGTCGTCGTCGGACTCGCCGGGGGTGCCGTAGATCAGGTCGAGGTTGACGTGGTCGAAACCGGCCGCACGCGCCTCGGCGACACAGGCCTCGGGCCGGCCGGGGGTGTGCGTGCGGTCGAGGATCTTCAGTACGTGCTGCCGGGCGCTCTGCATCCCGAAGGAGATCCGGTTGAAGCCGCCCTCGCGCAGCTCGGCCAGGTAGGCCGGGCCGACCGACTCCGGGTTGGCCTCGGTGGTGATCTCGGCGTCGTCCGCGAGCCCGAACTCCTCCCGGATCGCTCCCAGCATGGAGACCAGGTCGGCGGCGGCCAGCAGCGTCGGCGTACCGCCGCCGACGAAGACCGTGCGGACCGGCCGGGGGTCGTCGCCCAGGACCTTGCGGGCCTGGCGGACCTCGCCGATCAGATGGGAAGCGTAGTTGTCCCGGGAGGCCAGTGCCCCGCCGGAGCCGCGCAGCTCGGTCGCGGTATAGGTGTTGAAGTCGCAGTAGCCGCAGCGGGTCGCGCAGTACGGCACATGCAGGTAGAAGCCGAGCGGCCGGCCGGCGGCGCCTTCCAGGGCATGGCGGGGCAGCGCCCCGTCGTCGGGCACGGGCTCACCATCGGGCAGTACGGAAGGCATACCGTCCATTGTCGCGCGCCGCCCGGCAACCGGACGCCACCGCGGTTCACGCCCGCGGGCACGCCCTACAGGGCCTGCAGCACCAGCAGCGCCAGGTCGTCGTCCGGCGGGCGTTCGGCGAAGGCGTGCACGGCGTGCTTGATGCGGTCCGCGATGCCGTCCGCGCTCAGCCCGGTGCAGCCGGCCAGCGCCTGCGAAAGGCCGTCCCCGTCGTCGAACATCACCGGCCCGGAGCGCCGCTCCGTCACCCCGTCGGTGACGCACAGCAGGCTGTCGCCCGGCGCCAGGTCGAAGCTCTGGCTCACGTACTCGGCGTCGTCGACCACACCGAGCAGCAGCTGCGGTTCGGCGGCCGGACGGACCGTGCCGTCGGGGCGCAGCAGCAACGGCAGCGGGTGGCCCGCGCTCGCCAGGGTGCAGCGCGCACCGCCGCCGGGCAGTGGTACGAGCTCCCCGTACAGCAGCGAGAGGAACCGTGGGCCGCTCTCCGCCGACTGCTGGCCGCCCGCCGCGGCGACCATCAGCGCGGCCGCCTCCGCGGCCTCCATCGCGTCGTCGAGGAGCAGCCGGTTCAGCCGGACCAGCACCTCGCCCACCTGGAAGCCCTCACGGGCCAGCAGCCGCAGCCAGGGGCGGGCGAGGCCGGTGACGACGGCGGCCTCGGGGCCACTGCCCTGGACGTCGCCGAGGACGAAGCACCAGCGGTCTCCGGGGCAGGGGAAGATGTCGTAGAAGTCACCGCCGACCACTCCGTCGTCGCTGGGCTCGTACACGAGTGAGCTGGCGACGCCCGGTATGTCGGCGACCTTGCTGGGCAGCAGCCCGCGCTGCAGGATGCGGCTGATGGTGGCCTGCCGGGTGTACGCGCGGGCCGCGCCCACGGCGAGGCCGACCCGGCGCACGAAGTCCTCGACCAGGGCGGTCACCTCGTCGGGGACGCGGGCGATGCCCTCGCGGCCGACGAGTACGGCGCCCAGGGTGCGGCCGCCCGATGTGATCCGGTAGGCGAGCGCGACGCCCTCGCTTCCGTCCGGCTTCTCGCCGTCCTCCCGGCTCTCGGGCCACGGAATCGAGACGGGGCCGGTGCCGACCCGTTCGGGGAGCCGGAGCGGGTCCCCCTCCAGCACCGCACGCAGCGGGTCCGTGCGGTTCTCGTCAATGTGCCAGACCTTGGCGAGGCGCGGGACGGCCGCCCGGCCGCCGCTCTCCGGCTCCAGCCAGATCGCGCACCAGTCGGCGAGCCTGGGGACGAGTAACTGTCCGGCGAGCGCGGCCACGATGTCCTCGTCGAGCTGTCCGGCCAGCAGGTCGGAGGCCTCGGCGAGGAACGAGAGCGCGCCGCGTCCGGCCCAGTCCGCGTCGTCCCGCAGGGCTCGCCGGGCGGTGGGAGCCAGCAGTTCGGCGGCGCGCAGCCCATCCTGGAAACCGGGCTCCGTGCGGGCCTCCGCGAAGGGGTTCCAGTCGTCGACGGGGAGCCGGGCCCAGACGGTCTTGAGGCCTGTGCGGTAGGTGATGCCCCAGCGTTCGGCGAGGGTGGCGACCAGCTCCAGTCCACGCCCGTACTCGGCGAGCTGCTCCGGGGCGGCCGCGCTGTCGGACCCGGCGCCGGGTTCTCTGCCGTCGCTGCGCACGGCGCGGGCCGGATGGTGGTCGGAGACCTCCAGTACCAGTGCGGAGGCCTCGTCCTCGGTCGCCTCCTCCAGCCGGAAGAGCAGTTCGACGTTGGTCCCGGCGTGCACGACGGCGTTGGTGACCAGCTCGCTGACGATGACCGCCGCGTCGTCGGACAGCCGCTCGCTGAACCCCACGGCGGCGGGCAGCCCGAGCCCGCTCCACTCGGCGAGCGCGGCCTCGACGAACCGCCGCGCCGCGGCGGGCGCGAGCAGGTTCCCGGGCAGGCTCGTGCGGGCGACCGGCTGACCGCCCGTGGACACGGCACTGCTTCCGGGACGCTGCACGATGTCCCGCTGCAAGGGAATGGACCCCACAGGGCGGCTCCTGACCTGTTCTCGCTCTGCCTGTTTCCCGCACTTGCGCCGCTGACGACAGGGACAGAGTGACAGATCGGCCCAGCGCATACGCGTCGAGTTACCGAAGTGAGCGGAGAAGTGAGCGGAGAGTGGAGCCGGATACGACGCCGGGAGTGCGGCCGAGGGGCGGGGCGGCACCGACACCCGGGTCCATTGATCACGAGCGCGGCCGGGCCGGGGCCGGGCGGTCAGGGCCTGCCCGACCGGGCTCCGCCGGCCAGGCCCTCGCCTTCGTCAGGCCTCGCGGGAGCCCGCGTACATGTCCTCGATCAGGTTCTTGTAGGCACGCTCGACGACGGGCCGCTTCAGCTTGAGGCTGGGCGTCACCTCGCCGTGCTCGATGTCGAGGTCGCGCGGGAGCAGCCGGAACTTCTTGATGGTCTGCCAGCGCTGCAGTCCCTCGTTGAGCCGCTTCACATAGCCGTCGATGAGCTCGACCGTCTGCGGGGAGGCCACGACGTCCGCGTACGACTTGCCCTCCATCCCGTTCTCGGCGGCCCAGCCGAGGATGGTCGGCTCGTCGAGGGCGATCAGCGCGGTGCAGAAGTTACGGTCCGCGCCGTGCACCAGGATGTTGGAGACGAACGGACACACCGCCTTGAACTGGCCCTCGACCTCGGCCGGGGCGATGTACTTGCCGCCCGACGTCTTGATCAGGTCCTTCTTGCGGTCGGTGATCCGCAGATAGCCGTCCACGGACAGCTCGCCGATGTCGCCGGTGTGGAACCAGCCGTCGGCCTCCAGCACCTCGGCGGTCTTCTCCGGGAGGCCCTGGTAGCCCTGCATGATGCCGGGGCCGCGCAGCATGATCTCGCCGTCGTCCGCGATCCGTACCTCGGTTCCGGGGAGCGGCTTGCCGACCGTGCCGGTGCGGTAGGCCTCGCCCGGGTTGACGAAGGAGGCGGCGCTGGACTCGGTGAGGCCGTAGCCCTCCAGGATGTGGATCCCGGCGCCTGCGAAGAAGAGGCCGATGTCGGGGGCGAGGGCAGCGGAACCGGAGACGCAGGCACGGAGCCGGCCGCCGAAGGCCTCGCGGATCTTCGCGAAGACGAGGGTGTCGGCGACCTTGTGCTTGGCACCGAGCGCGAAGGGCACGGAGGCGGTGCCGGTGCGCCGGAAGTTGTCCTGGGAGACCTTCGCGTACTCGCGGGCGACCTCGGCCGCCCACTGGAAGATCTTGTACTTGGCCGCGCCGCCGGCCCGCGCCTTGGCCGCGACGCCGTTGTAGACCTTCTCGAAGATACGGGGGACGGCCGCCATGTACGTGGGCTGGACGACCGGCAGGTTCTCGATGATCTTGTCGACCCGGCCGTCGACGGCGGTGACGTGTCCGACCTCGATCTGACCGGAGGTGAGGACCTTGCCGAAGACGTGCGCGAGCGGCAGCCAGAGGTACTGAACGTCGTCCTTGGTGATCAGACCGGTGGAGACGGTGGCCCTGGCCATGTACGACCAGTTGTCGTGCGGCAGCCGTACGCCCTTGGGGCGGCCGGTGGTGCCGGAGGTGTAGATGAGGGTCGCCAGCTGCTCGGAGGTGATCGCGTCGACCCGCTCGGTGACCGCGGCCGAGTTCTTCACCAGGTGCTCGTTGCCCAGGGCCTCCAGGTCGGCCAGCGTGAGGACCCAGCCCTCGGGGTCACCCTCGGCAGGTCCGGCACCCTCGGCGTCGATGACGACGACATGGGCGAGGTTCGGCAGCTCGGCGCGGCGCTCGCGCGCCTTGGCCAGCTGTCCGGCGTCCTCGGCGATCAGCACCCGGCTGTCGGAGTCGGAGAGGATGAACGCCGACTCCTCCGTGTTGGTCGAGGGGTAGATCGTGGTGGTCGCGGCGCCCGCGCACATGACGCCGAGGTCGACGAGGATCCACTCCACCCGGGTACTGGCTGCGAGCGCGACGCGCTCCTCGGGCTGCACCCCCAGAGCGATCAGCCCGGCCGCGATGGCGTACACCCGCTCGGCGGCCTGCGCCCAGCTGAGCGACTTCCACTCGTCGGGGCCGTCGGCCGCGGGGACGGGATAGCGGTAGGCCTCCGCGTCCGGGGTGGCGGCCACCCGGTCGACGAAGAGGGTCGCCACGGAGGGCGGACGGTTCTCGATCATGGTCTGTGCGTCGCTCACGACATCCTCCGGGCCTGCGGCAGTGCTTCACGACCGGCTGCTGGTTTGCGGCTTGCTCTCCGCGTATGTGCTGGTGCTTGATCCTGCTTGTTTAACTCATGAGTAACTACGAAGTCGTGATCAGGGTAGAGCGCCCGCGTCCGCCGCGTAAGGGGCAATCGAACCCCGCTTCATAACGAACAGGCCCCCGCGCCGCAGCCTTCTGCGATGCGGGGGCCCATGGGTCTACCGATCAGTAGGGTCGGCGGGCGCGGTGACGGGTCACTTCTTGGCCTTGCTGTCCCCGGCGGACTCGTCGGTCGACAGAACGGAGATGAACGCGTCCTGCGGCACCTCCACGTTGCCGACCATCTTCATCCGCTTCTTGCCCTCCTTCTGCTTCTCCAGCAGCTTCCGCTTACGGGAGATGTCACCGCCGTAGCACTTGGCGAGGACGTCCTTCCGGATGGCGCGGACGGTCTCACGGGCGATGACCCGGGAGCCGATGGCCGCCTGGATCGGCACCTCGAAGTTCTGCCGCGGGATGAGCTTCTGCAGCTTGGCGACGAGCCGGACGCCGTACGCGTACGCCTTGTCCTTGTGCGTGACGGCGGAGAACGCGTCGACCTTGTCGCCGTGCAGCAGGATGTCGACCTTGACGAGCTCGGCGGACTGCTCGCCGGTGGGCTCGTAGTCGAGCGAGGCGTAGCCGCGGGTCTTGGACTTCAGCTGGTCGAAGAAGTCGAAGACGATCTCGGCGAGCGGCAGGGTGTAGCGGATCTCGACCCGGTCCTCGGAGAGGTAGTCCATGCCGAGGAGGGTGCCGCGGCGCTGCTGGCAGAGCTCCATGATCGCGCCGATGAACTCGCTGGGCGCCAGGACCGTGGCCCGGACGACCGGCTCGTGCACCTTGTCGATCTTACCCTCGGGGAATTCACTCGGGTTGGTGACGGTGTGCTCGGTCCCGTCCTCCATGTCCACCCGGTAGACCACGTTGGGCGCGGTGGCGATGAGGTCGAGGCCGAACTCGCGCTCCAGCCGCTCACGGACCACGTCGAGGTGGAGCAGACCGAGGAAGCCGACACGGAAGCCGAAGCCCAGCGCGGCGGAGGTCTCCGGCTCGTACACCAGGGCGGCATCGTTCAGCTGGAGCTTGTCGAGGGCCTCGCGCAGGTCCGGGTAGTCCGATCCGTCCAGCGGGTACAGACCCGAGAACACCATCGGCTTGGGGTCCTTGTAGCCGCCGAGCGCCTCGGTCGCCCCCTTGTTCAGGGAGGTGATCGTGTCACCGACCTTGGACTGCCGGACGTCCTTCACACCGGTGATGATGTAGCCGACCTCGCCCACGCCGATGCCGTCGGACGGCGTCATCTCCGGGGAGGAGACACCGATCTCCAGCAGCTCGTGGGTGGCCCCGGTGGACATCATCCGGATCCGCTCGCGCTTGTTCAGCGAGCCGTCGACGACACGGACGTACGTGACGACGCCCCGGTACGAGTCGTAGACCGAGTCGAAGATCATCGCGCGGGCCGGGGCGTCGGCCTTGCCGACGGGCGCCGGAACATCCCTGACGACCCGGTTCAGCAGCGCGTCCACGCCGATACCGGTCTTCGCGGAGACCTTGAGGACATCCTCGGGCTGGCAGCCGATGAGGTTGGCCAGCTCCTCGGAGAACTTCTCGGGCTGCGCGGCCGGCAGGTCGATCTTGTTGAGCACCGGGACGATGGTGAGGTCGTTCTCCATCGCCAGGTAGAGGTTGGCCAGGGTCTGGGCCTCGATGCCCTGCGCGGCGTCGACCAGCAGGATCGTGCCCTCACAGGCGGCGAGCGACCGGGAGACCTCATAGGTGAAGTCGACGTGCCCCGGGGTGTCGATCATGTTGAGGACGTGGGTGCTGCCCTGGTCCTCGCCGACGGTGGGCGCCCAGGGCAGCCGTACGGCCTGGGACTTGATGGTGATGCCACGCTCGCGCTCGATGTCCATCCGGTCGAGGTACTGAG
This sequence comes from Streptomyces sp. NPDC058221, assembly GCF_042882365.1. Taxonomy (NCBI): domain Bacteria; kingdom Bacillati; phylum Actinomycetota; class Actinomycetes; order Kitasatosporales; family Streptomycetaceae; genus Streptomyces; species Streptomyces sp. NPDC058221. The sequence continues at coordinate 28,971 of NZ_JBHVWF010000032.1, forward strand.
CGCGCATCTGCCGCTGGTCGACCACACCGGTCAGCTGGAGCATCCGGTCGGCAAGGGTCGACTTGCCGTGGTCGATGTGCGCGATGATGCAGAAGTTGCGGATCAGCGCCGGGTCGGTACGGCTCGGCTCGGGCACGTGGAGAGGAGTCGCGGGCACGCAGGGTCCTGATTCTTGAGACGCCGAACGCCGTGTCTCGGGTCGATGTCGGGTCGGTCGGATCTGTACGTAGCTCCCATCGTCCCACGCCTGCGGAGCGGAGACCGGTTTGGGCCGGTCGGAGCGCGGCTGGTACCGTGGACAGCTGTGCCTCGTGGCCCTCCGGCCGCAAGGCGCACATCGAAGATCCAACGAACCTGAAAAGGCTCTTTCGTGGCGAACATCAAGTCCCAGATCAAGCGGAACAAGACCAACGAGAAGGCGCGCCTGCGCAACAAGGCCGTCAAGTCGTCGATCAAGACCGCGATCCGCAAGGCCCGCGAGGCCGTCGTTGCGGGAGACGTCGAGAAGGCCAACCTGGCCGTTCGCGACGCGTCCCGTGCGCTCGACAAGGCTGTCTCGAAGGGTGTCATCCACAAGAACGCCGCCGCCAACAAGAAGTCGGCGCTGGCCTCCAAGGCTGCCACCCTCCAGGGCTGAGCCCGATGTGATCGCCGGAACGGACTCAGCGGGCCCTCTCTCCCGCTCCTGACCGGCACCCCGCGCCGCACACCGAACCTGCGTTCGCCACGCGGGTGCGGCGCACCAAGCACAGACCGAAGGCCCCGCTCGTTCCCCTCCCCAGGGAGACGACCGGGGCCTTCGTCATGCGCGCGCACTTCACAACCGGTCCGGCACACTTCACTTCACAACCGGGTCCGGCCAAATCAAGCCCGTCCGGCGATTGACGACGCCCCGCCCACGTTTCACACCGGGGTCCCGGCACACTTCACTTCACAACCGAGTCCGGCCAAATCAAGCCCGTCCGGCGATTGAGGACGCACGAACCGCAGGTTCAAGCCCGTCCGGCGACTGAGGACAACGCGGCGCCGGCAGCCGGACGCACCCGGCGCCGACGGGACCACCCGCCCAGGGCCACCGCTACCGCCCCGCCCGCGCAGCCCGCGCCACCGCCACCACGGCCTTCTCCAGCGCATACGCAGGATCGTCTCCCCCGCCCTTCACCCCGGCATCCGCAGCGGCCACGGCCTGCAGGGCCGCGGAGACACCCGCCGGCGTCCACCCCCGCATCTGCTGACGCACCCGGTCGATCTTCCACGGCGGCATGCCCAGCTCACGGGCGAGGTCCGCCGGCCGCCCCCCTCGCGCCGACGACAGCTTCCCGATCGCCCGCACGCCCTGCGCGAGCGCGCTGGTGATCAGGACGGCCGCCACCCCGGTCGACAGCGACCAGCGCAACGCTTCCAGCGCCTCCGCAGCCCGCCCCTCGACCGCCCGGTCGGCGACCGTGAAGCTGGAGGCCTCCGCGCGCCCCGTGTAGTAGCGCCCGACGACCGCCTCGTCGATCGTGCCCTCGACGTCCGCGACGAGCTGCGACACCGCACTCGCCAGCTCCCGCAGATCACTGCCGATGGAGTCGACCAGCGACTGGCACGCCTCGGGCGTCGCCGAGCGGCCCAGCGCCCGGAACTCACCCCGCACGAAGGACAGCCGCTCAGCCGGCTTGGTGGTCTTCGGGCAGGCCACCTCCCGCGCTCCCGCCTTGCGCGCCGCGTCCAGCAGCCCCTTGCCCTTGGCACCGCCCGCGTGCAGCAGTACGAGGGTGATCTCCTCGACCGGATCGTCGAGGTACTTCTTCACGTCCTTGACCGTGTCGGCGGAGAGGTCCTGTGCACCGCGCACGATCACCACCTTGCGCTCGGCGAAGAGCGACGGGCTCGTCAGCTCGGCGAGCGTGCCCGGCTGGAGCTGGTCGGATGTGAGGTCACGGACGTCCGTGTCGGCGTCGGAGGCGCGGGCCGCCGCCACCACCTGCTGCACGGCGCGGTCCAGGAGCAGGTCCTCCTGGCCCACGGCGAGCGTGAGCGGGGCGAGCGGGTCGTCGGTGGAATTCCTTCTGGTGGCCATCGCCGTCCAGCATCCCACGCGCCACTGACAACCGGGCCGGCCGCTGTCCGGGCGCCTCGGCCCGTACCGGAGAATGGCCGGGTGAGCGATGTGAGACATGTGCTGGTGCTGCCCGACCGTGACACGGCGCAGGAGGTGGCGGGCGAGCTGGCCGACCGGTTCGGGGTCACCGAGGAGCCGCAGCTCGTACGCGACGCACTGGCCGGCGAGGACGACGCCGATGACGCCCAGTGGCTGGTGGTCGTCGAGGACCCGGACGGGCGGCTGGACTCGGTGGCGCTGGACACGTTCGCCGCGGAGTACGAGGGCTGGCTGGAGGCGCCGTAGCGACCGGGTCCCCCGAGGCCCCGCGGCGCCGTGGGCCCTCTCCGGGATCAGCCCTTCGGGACGATCTGGATGTCCATGTCGATGGAGATGCTGGAGCCGACGGCGGCGATCCCGCGGGCCAGCATGGTCTGCCAGGTGAGGGTGAAGTCCTCGCGGTGCAGCTCGGTGGTGGCCCGGCAGGCCGCCCGCGTCTCGCCTTCGAGGCCGTTGCCGAGGCCGAGGTAATGGGTGTCCAGCGTGACCGTACGGCTCACACCGTGCAGGGTCAGCGCGCCGCTCACTCCCCAACGGGTGCCGCCCCGGTGGACGAAGCGGTCGCTGTAGAACTCCAGCGTCGGATAGCGGCCGACGTCGAGGAAGTCCCCTGAGCGCAGGTGGTCGTCGCGCATCTGGACGTTCGTGTCGATCGACGAGGCGTCGATGATCACGTGCATGGCCGAGTTCTCCATGCGGTCCGCGATCCGCACCGCACCCGCGAAGGTATTGAACCGGCCGTGGATCCGGGCCATCCCGATGTGCCGTGCCGTGAAGCCGATCTGCGAGTGCATCGGTTCGATCTCCCACTCGCCCGGGTCGGGCAGCTGCGGAGGTACGGAGACCTGGAGCGGTACATCGCCCAGACCCGCGTTCTCGCCCTCGGCGACCGAGGCAGGGCCGTGGAAGGGGGTGAAGCCCTCGGCCGTGATGGCCAGCCGGTACTCCCCCGCCGGGACCGTGGCGAGAACACTGCCGTACGGGTCCGTCTCACCGCTGACGATCTTGCGTCCCGAGGCGTCCGTCACCACGAACTCGGCGTGCCGCACAGGCTCGTTGACCGGGTCGAGCACCCGGCAGCTGAGGACACCCGCGGAGTCCGGTACGGCGAGTCCGGCGAGGGCGTTGCCGCGCGCAGCACCCGTCGCTCCCTTGTTTCCGAGCCAGCGGCCGAACATCTTCACGTACTCCCGGGGGCGCATTCACCTTCGGGCCGGGTGGCTGGACTTCGTTGTCGGAGCAGCGGCCCGCCGACGAGCATGCATTCGATCACCCTTGTGGCGTTCGAGGCAAACAGAGCACCTCGCAGGGGCTTGGGTAGAGGTGTTACCGAAGGTCCGAATTGATCACTCCGTTTGTGCGTGTCACTCATTCGGGGCAGAAGGACCGTCCCCACGGACGGTGGGAAGCCGGTCGAGGCGCAAGCCGAAGTGCTCGCGGTAGGCGGCGAGCACCTCGTCGTCGCTTCCCAGCGGTGTCTCGTGGCGCTCGGCGCCCACCGTCGTGACGAGCTTCCGGCCACTGAGTGTGATCCGGCCGGCGGCGGTGAAGCGTGAGCAGACAGTGGACCGGGTGAAGCCGGAATCGGGCGAGGTGCGGTGATACCAGGCCCCGGCCCGGAAGTCCGCGAGCACCCGGGGGCGTGGATCCAGCCGGAACTGCGGCGCCCCGTCCCGCAGCACATCGAGATCCCCGTAGTCGTCGCCACCAGCGGCGGGGGCCTGCCTGATCCGGAAGGTGCCGCGCGGATCCTCCTGATCCGTACGGTCCTCGAGTACGAGCGGATGCTGGGCGTGGTCGCCGAAGCCGACATCGGCGAGCCACGGACCGGTGCCGTCGTCCGCCACCACCCGGAGTGCCATGTGGTCGTACGGAATGCCGAGCTTCCCTTCGTCGCCGTGGACCCTTGCCTGGAGCAGCGTGACCTGGAAGCCCAGCTCCCGCAGCAGCACGGCGAAGGCCCCGTTGAGTTCGTAGCAGAAACCGCCGCGGCGGCCCACCACGACCTTGTCGAGAAGCGCGCTCTCCTCCAGCACGATGTCCTCTCCGAGATGGATCGAGAGGTTCTCGAAGGGCACGGCGGTGAGGTGACGCAGTTGCAGCTCGCGCAGTGCCGCGGCGTCGGGCCGGACGGGCCGGATGGCGCCGATGCGTGCCAGGTACGAGTCAACGGTCTGCGGCAGTCGAGGGTCCATTCCGGCAGTCTGTCCCGGGGCGCCGCACCCCGCCATGAGCCGGTGGTCCTAGGACCGTCGGCGGAGGTGCGCAGCCACGCCCACTCACTAACCTGCGGGGCATGACGAATCAGGAGCCCGCCCGCAGCCGGGAGCAGCGCAAGCAGGATGTGCTCGATCATCTGGAGAACGACAAAGACGCCTGGGTGTCGACCGCCTCGGCCGACGGGGTTCCGACGCTGGTGCCGCTGTCGTTCGTGTGGCACCGGGGAACGCTGCTGATGGCCACCCGCCGCACCAATCCCACCGCGGTCAACGTGACACCGTCCGGGCACGCCAGGATCGCCGTGGGCCACACCCGCGATGTGGTCCTCATCGAGGCGACGGCCGAGGTGGTCGAGGGGTCGGACCTCGCCACGGATTCGGGCGACGCCTTCGCCGCGAAGCTCCACTGGGATCTGCGGGGCCGCTCCGCCTGGGTGTACCTGCGTTTCACTCCGTACGCGGTCAAGGCGTGGCGGGAGGAGAACGAGCTGGCCGGCCGTGAGCTGATGACCGAAGGCCGGTGGCTGGACTGAGCGCACGCTCACGACCGGCCCACCGCGCGCAGCCCCGGCCCGGTTCCCGTCACCGCGATCGCACCGTCGCGATCGGTCCGGAGCACCGTCGCTCCCCCGGCCCGGAGTGCCTCGACCGTGCGGGCGGCCGGATGACCGTACGGGTTGTCCCGGCCCACGCTCACCAGGGCGAATCTCGGGTGCGCTGTGCGCAGCAGCGCGGGGTCCTGATACGCGGAGCCGTGATGGGGGACCTTGAGCACATCGACCCTGGGCAGGGCCGGGTAGCTGCGCAAAAGGGCCTGCTGGGCCGGAGGTTCGAGGTCGCCCGGCAGCAGCAGGGTCAGCCCGCCGGCCCGTACGAACAGAGTGACGCTGGCATCGTTCGGCTCCTGCGGTACGGGCCCGGCCGCAGGGCCCGCCGACGCACCGCCCATCGGCCACAGCACCTGCCAGTCGAGCCCGCCGATCCGTCTGCGCTCACCGGGAACGGCTCGCGTCACGGGGATACGGGCCGCCGCAGCCGTCCTCGTCACGAACGCGACCTGTTCCGGAGGCTCGTCCAGGCCCGTCGTCTGGATCGCCCCCACCGCTCTGCCCCGTACTACGCCGGGCAGGCCCCGGACATGGTCGGCATGGAAGTGCGTGAGCAGCAGCAACGGGACCCGGGTGATCCCCAGGTCGCGCAGGCACCGGTCGACCGGCCGGGGGTCCGGCCCGGTGTCGACGACCACGCCCGATCCAGGGCCTGCCGCGAGCACCAGGGCATCGCCCTGACCGACGTCGCACATCGCGAACGCCCAGCCGGGCGGCGGCCATCCGGTCAGCGCCCGGGTCAGCGGAACCGGGCGCAGCACCGCGAGCACCAGCAGGAGCGCCGCGGCCGAACACACCCAGGGATGACGTCCGATCCGCCGGGCGAACAGCACCACAAGCCCGGTCAGCGCGGCCAGCAGCAGCGCCCCCGTCCGGCCGTCCGGCCAGTCGATCTCCGCACCGGGCAAGGCCGCCCCGGTCCGGGCCACGGAGGCGATCCACCCGGCCGGCCACCCCGCCACCCGCGCGAGCAGTCCGGCCACCGGTATGGCCACCGGCGCCACGGCCAGCGCGGCGAACCCGAGAACCGTGGCCGGCGCCACCGCGAACTCGGCCAGCAAATTGCACGGGACCGCCACCAGGCTCACCCGGGAGGCCAGCAGCACCACAACGGGCGAGCACACCGCCTGCGCGGCCGCCGCCGCTGCCAGCGCCTCGGCGAGCCTCGACGGCACCCTGCGCCGTTGCAGCGCGTCACTCCACCGCGGGGCAATGGTCAGGAGCGCCCCGGTGGCCAGGACCGACAGGACGAATCCGTAACTGCGCGCCAGCCAGGGATCGTAGAGCACCAGCAGCAGTACGGCAGCGGCGAGCGCGGGGATCAGTGTCCTGCGCCGGCCGGTGCCGATGGCCAGGAGTGTGATCAGGCCGCAGGCCGCGGCACGCAGCACACTCGGCTCGGGCCTGCACACGATGACGAAGGCGAGCGTGAGCCCACCGCCGAGCAGGGCCGTCATCCGCAGCGAGATACCCAGCCCGGGTGCCAGCCCCCCGCGTTCGACACGCAAGGCGCTGCCCGGCGGTCCGATCAGCAGGGCGAGCAGGATCGCCAGGTTGGCACCCGAGACCGCCATCAGGTGGGTGAGGTCGGTTGCCCTGAACGCATCGTGCAGTTCCGGCGTGACCCGGGTGGTGTCCCCGACGACCAGTCCGGGCAGGAGCGCCCGCGCATCGGGGCCGAGGCCCTCGGTCGCCGTCCGCAGTCCGGCGCGCAGCCCGCCCGCCGTCCGCTGGAGGAGCGTGGGCGGGCCGGTGATGCGGGGCGGGCCCTTGCCATCGGGCCGGAGCACGGCGACGGCGCGTTCCCCGCCGTGCAGGGGCGGCGCCAGCCGCCCGCCGATGCGTAACCGGGTCGAGGGCAGCAGATGCTGCCACTGCCCCGCCGTACCGCCCGGTGTGACGATGAGCAGTACCGGCGTACGCAGCCGGGCAGCCGTGCCGTCGGGCCACGTCAGCCGGGTGATCTCGGCGTCCAGGAGGAGGGAGACGGGTGTGCTGTGATCGCCGCGCACGCCGGGGGAGGTCTGCCGTGCATCGGAGGTGAGGGTGATCTCCCCCTCGATCCTCGCGAACTGCCGGGCCAGTCCCGGCACCGGTCCCTGCCGTGCTTCGGCTCTGTGCAACCCCGCCGACGCCACCCCCGCCGCCGCGCAGAGCAGCGCCGCCGCGGCGGCCGTGGTGCGCAGTCTCCGTCGTCCGTCGCCCGCGCTGTCCCCGCTGCCGACCGGTACGGGACGGGTGGCGAGTGCGGTACCGGCAGCGAGTGCGGCACGGACAGCGCGTGCGCCGTGTGCAGCGTGTACGGGACGCGGCGGTGGGAATCCCGGCACGGCCAGGAGGACCATGGCCGTCCCGAGACAGAGCACCACCCCCACCGCCGCCCATCGCCCGGGCATCCCCACGGCCGACGCGGCACCGGCCCAGGCGGCCAGGGCGGGCGGAACCAGTCGCAGATCGAGCGGGCCCTCCTGCCGCGGGTCGGAGACGCCGAGCCGTCGGCCCGACGCCGTGTGAACGTCCGCGGCGCTCACGGTCGCACCAGTGGCTGCAGGTCGGCGAAGCGGCGGTCGCCGATCCCGTTGACCTCGCGGAGCTCGTCGACGGACCGGAATCCGCCGTGCTGGGTGCGGTAGTCGACGATGTGCTGGGCGAGGACGGGGCCCACCCCGGGCAGGGTGTCGAACTGTTCGACGGTGCCGCTGTTGAGGCTCACCGGTCCGGAGGTGGCTCCGCCCGTGCCGGCCGCGCCCGTCCCGCCCCCTCCCGTACCGTCTGCGGCGGCCGGGCCGGGCGGTGCGCCCACCATGATCTGTTCGCCGTCCACGAGCACCCGGGCCCGGTTGAGACCGTCGAGATCCACGCCGGGCCGGACCCCGCCCGCCGCCTGCAGCGCGTCGGCGACGCGGGCGCCTGAGGGCAGCCGGTGGATCCCGGGCAGCCGCACCTTCCCGCTCACATCCACCACGATCCGCACGCCCGGTCCCCCGGCGGCGGGCGGCGTCCCGGGGGACGGGCCGGGCACAGCGGCCCCGTCGGTCCCATCGGTCCTCGGCGCCGGACCTCCCTGCGGCACAGGTGCGCTGCCCGCCTCGCTGACGCGGTCGGGGGCCCGGACGCCCCCGGGACGGGCGGACCAGAAGTGCATCGCAGCGAAGACAGCCGCCGCCACCAGGACAACGGCGAGTGCGGCAAGGGCTTTTGGCTCCAGACCGCATCTGAGCTGCACCCACATCGGAAGTCGCTCCCGCAGCGCGGGAACCACCCGCGCCGCCCACCGCCCCTCGGGTGCCGTATGCGGTGCCGGGGCGGGCGATACCTCAGTCGCGGTTGGTACACCGGACTCAGGAGCAAGGGCAGGGGCAGGGGCGAGGGCAGGGGAAGAAGCAGAAGCAACCGGCGGCGGCGAACCACCCGCAGAGGGTACAGAAGGCCGCACACCCGATGGCCCGGCCACAGCAGGCGTCGGGCCCACGACCGGGGCGATCAGGGGTGGCCCCGCGGCCATCCCCACAGCGTGCCGAGCCACGCGCCCTCCGTATCCGCCCGCCATCAGCGCATCGGCGCGACTGCGCGAGGCCGCGGCAGCGGCGGCGCGGCCCGGAGCGTGCCGCCGTCGGCGGACGCCGCCTGCCCCGCTCCGGGCTCGCCCGTCCGACGCGGGACCGCGGCCCGGCCCGCTGCCGGGTCCTGCGCCACTCCTGCCGAAGGGGCCGGAACGGCCGATCCCGCCGCTTGGTCCGCCGGGTCCGTTGAGTGCGCCGGGTCCGCTGCGTCCGCCGGACCGGCTGGGTGCACTGGGTGCGCGATGTGATCGGGAAGCCATGCCTCACGACGCTAGACATCTCCGCCGGAACCCGCTGAGCACGCCCGATTCCGGTGGAAAACCCGTCCGTTGTGGATAACTCCACCACTCCGGGCGGTGAAGTCAACGCGGCGAAACCACTGCTCCCAGCAGCCCCGGGCCGGTATGCGCGCCGATCACCGCGCCCACCTCGCTGACATGCAGATCGACGAGCCCCGGAACCCGCTCGCGCAGCCGCTCAGCGAGCCGCTCGGCCCGTTCCGGGGCTGCCAGGTGATGCACCGCGATGTCCACCGGCCCGCTGCCCGCCCTCTCGGCAACGATCTCCTCCAGCCGGGCGATGGCCTTCGAGGCCGTCCGCACCTTCTCCAGCGGCTCGATGCGGCCGCCGTCCAGCTGAAGCAGCGGTTTCACAGCGAGGGCCGAGCCCAGCAGCGCCTGTGCGGCACCGATCCGGCCTCCGCGCCGCAGGTAGTCCAGGGTGTCGACGTAGAAGTACGCGGACGTGGCCGCCGCACGCTTCTCGGCGGCAGCCACCGCGTCGTCCAGACTGCCGCCGGCCTCCACGGTCTCCGCCGCTGCCAGGGCGCAGAACCCGAGGGCCATGGCGACCATCCCCGTGTCCATCACCCGCACCGGCACCGGCGCCTCCTTCGCCGCGAGCAGCGCGGCGTCGTACGTACCGGAGAACTCCGCGGACAGGTGCAGCGAGACGATGCCGCTCGCCCCGGCGTCGGCGGCCGCGCGGTAGGCGGCGGCGAACACCTCGGGGCTGGGCCGGGAGGTCGTCACGGGGCGGCGCTTCTGTAGCGCCAGCGCAAGGGAGCGGGCCGAGATCTCGGTGCCCTCCTCCAGCGCCTGATCACCGAGGACGACGGTCAGCGGCACTGCGGTGATGCCATGCCGTTCCATCGCCTGGGGCGGCAGGTAGGCCGTTGAATCGGTGACGATCGCGACATGGCGGGACATGAGCGGGAGGTTACCTTCCGGGGCGGTGGCTCGGCAGTCCGACCCCGACCGAATGATCAGTTCCGGTCGCTTCGAGCCGCATCCTGCCACGCCTGGTCATCCGGCGCCTCCGCCCACACCGCCGGCCCCCCGTGGACACCACCCACTCCGGCCACCCACCGCAGGGATTCAGTCACGCGATTTCACGCTGCGATCCGGGACGGATGACGGACGCTTCTTCAGTTCGTGGGGTCGGGACAGTTCGTGGTCTCGGGACAGTTCATGGGGTCGGGACGGTTCGTGGGGTCGGGTCAGTTCGTGGTCTCGGGCCGCGCCGTCTTCTGCCACGGGTACCCGGTCTCCCGCCGCGGACCGGCGGCCGTGATGGCCTGCGCGATCCCGTCGTCCCCCGGCCCCTGCCCGTGTCCCTGCCGCCCGGCCGGTCCGCTCGTCGGTCCGGCGGACTCGGCCCGGCCCGGGACCCGCCCCTGCTCGGCCGGTCCGTCGGGCCGGGAACCCTCCACCGGCTCCTCCGTCGTCCAGTGCCGCAGTGCACCGGCCTCCACGTCGATCTGTACGTTCAGCGCCGCCAGATCGTCGCCGGCGAACTGCCGTGCCCGGTCCCGCGCAGCCCAGCGCAGCGACTCCGCGGAGCGCGTGATCTGGCCGGTGCGCTCCTTCAGACCCGGCAGCAACGAGGTCACCGTCGCCTTGTCGGGCTCGCGCTCCAGGCTCTTCAGCTCGTCGTCCAGCTCACGGCCGTGCTTACTCAGCCGCTGGAACAGACCCAGCGACTCGGAGAGCGAGGCGTCCTCGCTCACGCCCGCCTGCAACGCGTCCTGCGTCGCCCGCATCGAGGTGCGCAGCGAGAGGCGCAGCTGTGCGAGCTCCCCGGCGACGCCCACCTGTCCGTAGCTCTTCGCCCGCAGGGTGGTGTCCTCGACCGTGCGGCGCGCCTGCGAGATCGTACGGTCCACGCCACGCTTGGCCGCCCCGATGACCTTGACGCTCACATAGACGCCCAGGACCATGAACGCGACGACGAGCAGCCCCAGGATCAGGATCACGGCTTCCATGAGCGCTCCTCGGGTGGTGTGACGGCTGCCGACACGTATGTACCGGCCCCTCCACCGTAAACGGACCGGGCAGGTCGCGGGTTCCATCGGAACCCCCAACCTGCCCGTAGGGGAAAGCCCTCACACCTGGCCCACCGCCCGCAGCTGCTACGCCGGAACGATGTTCACCAGCTTCGGCGCCCGGACGATCACCTTGCGGATGCCCGCCCCGCCCAGCGCGGCGACGACGGCCGGGTCGGCCAGTGCCAGCGCCTCCAGCTCCGTGTCCGTGATCGACGGGGAGATTTCCAGGCGCGCCCTGACCTTGCCCTTGATCTGCACCACGCAGGTCACGGTCTCGTCGATGACGTACGCCGGGTCGGCCACCGGGAAGTCCTGGTGCACGACCGATCCCTGGTGGCCCAGACGGCGCCACAGCTCCTCGGCGATGTGCGGCGCCAGCGGGGCCACCAGCAGCACCAGCGGCTCCGCGACGGAGCGCGGCAGCGGGCCGCCCGCCTTGGTCAGGTGGTTGTTCAGCTCGGTGACCTTGGCGATGGCCGTGTTGAAGCGCATCCCTGCCATGTCCCCGCCGACACCGTCGATCGCCTTGTGCAGCGCGCGCAGCGTGTCCTCGCCGGGCTCGGTGTCGACGACGGTGACCTCGCCGCTCTCCTCGTCGACGACATTGCGCCACAGCCGCTGCAGCAGCCGGTACTGGCCGACGACCGCCCGCGTGTCCCAGGGGCGCGACACGTCCAGCGGGCCCATGGCCATCTCGTACAGCCGCAGGGTGTCCGCACCGTACTCGCCGCAGATCTCGTCGGGCGTCACGGCGTTCTTCAGGGACTTGCCCATCTTGCCCAGGACTCGGCTGACCTTCTCGCCCTGGTAGTAGTACGCCCCGTCGCGCTCCTCGACCTCGGCCGCCGGGACCGCGATGCCGCGGCTGTCCCGGTAGACGAACGCCTGGATCATGCCCTGGTTGTACAGCTTGTGGAACGGCTCGGCTGAGGAGATGTGTCCCAGGTCGTGCAGCACCTTGGACCAGAACCGGGCGTACAGCAGGTGCAGCACCGCGTGCTCCGCGCCGCCCACGTACAGGTCGACACCGCCGGTGGGCTGTCCCTCGCGCGGGCCCATCCAGTACTGCTCGATCGCCGGGTCGACCAGCTTGTCGGCGTTGTTCGGGTCCAGGTAGCGCAGCTCGTACCAGCAGGAGCCGGCCCAGTTGGGCATGGTGTTGGTCTCGCGGCGGTACTTTCGCGGGCCGGCGCCGTCGCCCAGGTCCAGCGTGACGTTGACCCAGTCGGCGTTGCGGGACAGCGGGGTCTCGGGCTGGGTGTCGGCGTCGTCCGGGTCGAAGGTGCGCGGCGAGTAGTCGTCGACCTCCGGCAGCTCCAGGGGCAGCATCGACTCGGGCAGCGGGTGGGCGATGCCCTCCTCGTCGTACACGATCGGGAAGGGCTCGCCCCAGTAGCGCTGGCGGCTGAACAGCCAGTCGCGCAGCCGGAAGTTGACCGTGCCCTCGCCGACTCCGTGCGACGTCAGCCACTCGGTGATCCGGGCCTTGGCGTCGACGACGCCCAGGCCGTCCAGCGAAATCTCGTCGTTGGCGGAGTTGACCAGCTTCGCCTCGTACGAGCCGAAGGCGTCCTCCCACGTCGAGGCGTCCGTGCCTCGGTCGTCGGACGGCTGGACGACGCAGCGCATCGGCAGCTCGAAGGCGCGCGCGAAGGCGAAGTCACGCGCGTCGTGCGCCGGTACGGCCATGATCGCGCCGGTGCCGTAACCCATCAGCACGTAGTCGGCGATGAAGACCGGGACCCGCTCGCCGTTGACGGGGTTGGTGGCGTACGCGCCGGTGAAGACACCGGTCTTGTCCTTGGCCTCGGCCTGTCGCTCCACGTCGGACTTGGCGGCGGCCTGCTTGCGGTACGCGGTGACGGCCTCGGCCGGGGAGGCGTGTCCGCCGGTCCAGACCGGGTGGGTGCCCTCGGGCCAGGCAGCCGGGATGATCCGCTCGACCAGCTCGTGTTCGGGCGCCAGCACCATGTAGGTGGCACCGAACAGGGTGTCCTGGCGCGTGGTGAAGACGGTGATGCTGCCGGCTCCGTCGACCGGGAAGTCGACACGCGCACCCTCGGAGCGGCCGATCCAGTTGCGCTGCTGCAGCTTGATGGCCTCGGGCCAGTCCAGCCCGTCCAGGTCGTTCAGCAGCCGGTCGGCGTAGGCGGTGATGCGCATGTTCCACTGGCGCAGCTTCGCCTTGAAGACGGGGAAGTTGCCGCGCTCGGAGCGTCCGTCGGCCGTGACCTCCTCGTTGGCCAGGACGGTGCCCAGGCCCGGCGACCAGTTGACCGGCGCGTCGGAGGCGTAGGCCAGGCGGTGGCCGCTCAGCACGTCGGCACGCTCGGCCGCGCTCAGGGCGCTCCAGTCCCGGCCGTCCGGGGTCGGGCGCTCACCGCTCTCGAACTGGGCGACCAGCTCGGCGATCGGCCGGGCGCGGTCCGCCTCGGAGTCGTACCAGGAGTTGAAGATCTGCAGGAAGATCCACTGGGTCCACTTGTAGTACTCGGACTCGATCGTGGCGAACGAACGGCGCTTGTCGTGGCCCAGGCCCAGCCGGCGCAGCTGCGCCGTCATGTTCTCGATGTTGGCCTCGGTGGACAGCCGCGGGTGGGTGCCGGTCTGTACGGCGTACTGCTCCGCGGGCAGGCCGAAGGCGTCGAAGCCCAGGGTGTGCAGGACGTTGTGGCCGGTCATCCGCAGGTGCCGGGCGGCTACATCGGTGGCGATGTAGCCCAGCGGGTGGCCGACGTGCAGGCCCGCACCCGAGGGGTACGGGAACATGTCCATGATGAATTTCTTCGGCTTGGCGGCCAGCTCCGGGTTGTCCGCCAGGTCGCCGGTCGGGTTGGGTGCCGCGTAGGTGCCCTCGGCGTCCCAGAAGTCCTGCCAGCGTGCCTCGATGTCGGCGGCCATCGCTGCCGTATAGCGGTGCGGCGCAGCAACGTCGGCTGCGGAATTCGTCTCGCTCATGATCCTCAAAGCTCCATCGATCGTCATCTGCCGGCGCCCACGTCTACGGACACGCGTCTACGGAAACGAAAAATCCCCTCGCACAGGAGGGGACGCCGCGCCGATGCCGACCAGGCATTCTCACCGGTCGGGAGTGATCAGCGCGGCTCGCTAAGCAGAAGGCGTACGGCACGCATGGCGTCAGGGTACCGCACAGGCCGGGCCGCCACCCGGGCGCCGCCGGTCCTTGGACGGAGCGGGACGCGAAACGTACGGCGGAACGGCCGGGAGGGCCCTGGGCGGCCGCAATGGCCGGCGTGTGCACATACGAGAGTCGATGTGTACATAAACGAGCGGCGGGCCATCCGAATCGAATGGCCCGCCGCTTGATCTTCACTGTGGAGCTAAGGAGAATTGAACTCCTGACCTCCTGCATGCCATGCAGGCGCTCTACCAACTGAGCTATAGCCCCGCGTTGCGCCGCCCGGTCTCCCGCGGCGACATCGAGAACATTACCGGTCTTCCCGGCCGTCCACCAAATCGTTTCCGGTCTGCCCGATTCCGTCTCCCCGACGGCGCCCGGTCAGGCGGTGGCGAAGGAGTAGAAGCGCTTGAGCGTGCAGTGCTCCTCCAGCAGACGGCCGTAGATCGGCTCCCCTTCCAGCTCCCGGTAGGTCTCGATGGGGTCACCCTTTATGACCAGCGCCCGCGCGCATTCCTCGCACCAGTACTGGTAGTCCGGGTTGACCGGGTCCATGTCCCTGACGATGGGCGTACCGCTGCCGCACCAGTCGCACTTCCGCCTGTGTGCACCCATGGATCAGCTCCGGCTGCGGCCGCGGGCCGTGCACAAGGGGGGGAGGCGGACGGTGTGCAAGGGAGGGAATGCGCAGGTCCCGCGGGGCGCGCGGACCGCGGGGGGCGAACTGCCGACGCGTGCGCGATCCTCGGGCAGAGGGGGCGGGTCCGGGAGCTCGTGGCGACTCGCATGCATCGCGCGCTCCCTCCCGTTCGGTCCGTCGCCCCCTCCGGCGATCCGATTCTGCCATGGCCCCGCAAGCGGGTCAGCCCCGCCGAGAACCCGTGATCCGCCGACGCCTCACAAGACCCACCAGCACACCCACGGCAGCGGCCGCCGCCAGCGCGAGAGCGCATACCCACAACGCCTCTCCCGAACCCTGCGCCCCAGGCGAATCAAGGCGGTTGAGGTAGAGCGTGCCGAACACCGCGACGCCGCAGAGCTGACCGAGCTGGGTGACGGTCACCAGTACGCCGCTCGCATCAGCCGCATCCTCCGGCCGTACGTTCGACAGTGCACCTGTGAGGGTGGGGCTGAAGCCCAGCGCCATGCCGACGCCGATGATCACGAAGACGACGTAGAGACCGGCCCCGCCTTCGCCGCCGTCGCGCATCAGGAGGCCGAGAGCCGCCGAACCGAGCGCCACGAGCGTGAAACCGGCGGGAACCAGGATGCCCTGGAGCCGGGCCGGCCAGCGCCGCCAGGTCAGTCCGACCGCGCCGAAGGCCACCGCGGTCGGCACGAACATCAGCCCGCTGCGCAGCGCCGAGTACCCGAGGCCGCCCTGGACATGCAGCGTCATCACAAAGAGGAAGCCCGCGTTGACCGCCATCACCAGGAGAATGCGCAGCGCCGCCCGCGCGATTCCGGGGGCGCGGAGCACGCCGAGCGCGATCAGGGGCGTGGAACCGCGTGCGGCCAGCCGTGTCTCGTACGCGACGAACCCGGCCAGGAACACCGCGGAGGCGAGCAGACAGGTCCAGGTCCAGGCCGGCCAGCCCAACTCCTGTCCGAGCACCAGCGGAACGGTGAACAGGGTGACCGCCGCGGCGAGCATCAGCAGCCCCACCAGATCCAGGGAGCGGGCCCTCGCCTCCTGGCGGGCCTGTCCGGTACGCGGCTCGCCCGGCAGCACCCGGACCCCGAGCACCAGCAGCACGAGCCCGATCGGCACGTTGACCAGGAAGACCGGCCGCCAGCCCGTCCCGAACAGATCGGCGCTGACCAGCACCCCGCCCACCACCTGCCCGGCCGCTGCTCCGGTGGCCAGCACCGCCGCGTAGGCACCCAGCGCGCGGACCCTGGCCACACCGCTGAAGTGCTGCTGGATCAGGCTGAGCACCTGCGGGATCATCACCGCCGCGCCGACCCCCTGGATCACCCTGAAGGTGATCAACTCACCGGTGCCGGAGGCCAGTCCGCAGGCGAGCGAGGCGACGGTGAAGACGGCCAGCCCCACCAGATGGACCCGCCCGTGCCCGAACACGCTGCCGAGCCGGGCGCCGGTGATGAGCAACACGGCGTACGAGATGGTGTATCCGGCCACCACCAGCTGCAACCCGGCTCCGGACGCGCCGAGTTCGGTACGGATCGTCGGGGCTGCGACATTGACGATGAAGATGTCGAGCAGCGCCATGAACTGGGCCGCCAGCACCAGGGCGAGCAGCCGTGCGGGGCGTCTGTCGGTGGCGGGGTCTTTACTGGTTACGGAACGTGGAGTCGCCTCGGAGGTCGTGGTCATGGTCTCCAGGCTGGTCCCGGCCGCATACGGGTAACGAGAGCCCGCTGATGCTGGTACTGGCAGCACCTGGCAACACCGGGGCGGTGCACCGACGATGGGGGTGTGACGACGGTGACGGCACAACATCGGGCAACGCAGGAGCGACCGGGCCGACCGGCCCGACCGGACGCGGCACGGCGTGAGCCGGGGCCGCGGGAGCCCGCGCGCCGGGAGGCGGCGCGGCGGACCGGGCGGGGGCAGCAGCACGGCCGGCGGCCGGAGCTCGCCGACTTCCTGCGCAGCCGCCGGGCCCGGGTGACACCGGCCGACGTGGGCATGGCGCCGGGGTTCCGGCGCCGCACCCCTGGTCTGCGCCGCGAGGAGGTCGCCCAGCTCTCCGGCGTCGGGGTCACCTGGTACACCTGGCTGGAGCAGGGCCGTCCGATCAACGCCTCCGCGCAGGTCCTGGACGCGGTGGCGCGCACCCTCCGGCTGGACCCTTCGGAGCGCGAGCACCTCTACCACCTCGCCGAGGTGGCCTACATACCGGGCAGGCAGTCCGAAACGATCGAGGTCGGCCAGGAGATCCAGGGCATCATCGACGCCCTCGACCCGCACCCGGCGGTGGTCTACAACTCGCGGTACGACGTGCTGGCCACCAACCCCGCCTACCGCGACCTCTTCGGCGTACCGGAAATGATGGACACCGGGATCCGCAATGTTCTGTGGGCACTGTTCACCGTGCCCGCGGCCGACTGCCCGCTCGTCCACCGTACGCAGGAGCTGCCGCTCATGGTGGCGACCCTGCGGGGCGGCTACGGGCGCCATACGGGCGAGTCCGCCTGGGAGACGTTCGTCGCGGATCTCTCCGCCGCCAGCCCGTACTTCGCTCAGCTGTGGCGCAGTGGGGACGTGGCCCCGCCCGGCCCCCGGGTGAAGACCTTCCGGCACCGTGCGGCGCCCGCCGAGATACGGATGACCTCGGTGTCGCTCTCCGTCAACGGGCTGCCGGAGTGCCGGATCGTCGCCTACACCCCGGCCGACCGGGAGAGCGAGCAGCAGATGACGATGCTGCGCGGCCGCCGACAGAAAGATCCCGCCCCCTGAAGGGGACGGGATCTTGATTGTGGAGCTAAGGAGAATTGAACTCCTGACCTCCTGCATGCCATGCAGGCGCTCTACCAACTGAGCTATAGCCCCGCTGTCCGCTGTGTTTCTCTGCGTTTCCGCGCTGCGAACAAGAAGAACTTTAGCCTGTGACCAGCCGGAAAGTGAAATCAGGCCGGTGCCGCCCGATGGTGCCGTCGGGGCGGTGCCTCGACGCCCGGTCAGTCGTCGTCGCCGAGCACCGGCTCGGGCAGGGTGCCCGCGTTGTGCTCCAGCAGCCGCCAGCCGCGCGCGCCTTCGCCCAGGACCGACCAGCAGCAGTTGGTGAGCCCGCCGAGCCCTTCCCAGTGGTACGACTCCAGGCCCAGCAGCCGGCCGATGGTGGTCCGGATGGTGCCGCCGTGGCTGACGACGACGAGCGTGCCGTCGTCGGGCAGCTTGTCGGCGTGTGCGAGCACGACGGGAGCCGCCCTGTCGGCGACCTCGGTCTCCAGCTCGCCCCCACCGCGCCGCACCGGCTCGCCGCGCTTCCACGCCGCGTACTGCTCGCCGAACCGTCCGACGATCTCCTCGTGGGTCAGGCCCTGCCAGGCGCCCGCGTAGGTCTCACGCAGACCGGGGTCGTGCGCGATGCCGAGACCGGTGACCGCGGCGAGCTCGGAGGCCGTGGCGGCGGCCCTGCGCAGATCGGAGGCGACGATCGCGTCCGGCTTCAGCGAGGCGAGCAGCCGGGCGGCCCTGCGGGCCTGACCGACGCCGGCCTCCGTCAGCTCGATGTCCGTGGTGCCCTGGAACCGTCGCTCCAGATTCCACGCCGTCTGACCGTGTCGCCAGAGGACGATCCTGCGGCCTCTGCCGCTTCCGCTGCCGTTCAGCTCTGGTCACCTTCCGTGCGGCCGGTGAGCTCTGCGTGCTCCTCGGCCTTGCCGCGGGTCTTCACGGCGTCCTCGGGCAGAGCGATCTCGGGGCAGTCCTTCCAGAGGCGCTCCAGCGCGTAGAAGACGCGCTCCTCGCTGTGCTGGACGTGGATGACGATGTCGACGTAGTCGAGGAGGATCCAGCGGGCGTCGCGGTCGCCCTCGCGGCGGACCGGCTTGACGCCGAGGTCCTTCTGGAGCTGCTCCTCGATCTCGTCGACGATCGACTTGACCTGGCGGTCGTTGGGGGCCGAAGCCAGCAGGAAGGCGTCCGTGATCGACAGCACATCGCTGACGTCGTACGCAATGATGTCGTGCGCGAGCCGGTCGGCGGCCGCCTGAGCGGCGGCGTTGATGAGCTCGATGGAGCGGTCCGTGGCGGTCACAAGCAGGCTTTCGTCGGCGGGCAGATCGACCTCTAGGGTCTCACGGACCGCCGACAGTGCACGCAGCCGTTGTTCGAAGATCGTTCAGGAGTCGCCCGGACCGCCCACGACCGGACCGGTGCGGCTGTGGGGCGGCCCCGGAACCATCCGGAACCACCCCACAGCGGATGCGGCCGGCCCTGACCGCCGGTCGACGCCGCCGACCTAGTTGATCTTGTAGTCCTGGCCGATGACGACGGACACGTCCGCGTTTCCGGCCGTCTTGCCCTTTTTGACCGCGCTCGTCGGCAGCTCCAGGGTCTTGGCGACCTCGGTCGCCTTCTCCTTGTCCCCGGCGTCCTTGTAGATGATCTCGGAGGAGGTCACGGCACCGGACTTCCCGCTGTTGACGAAGGCGTAGCCGCCGTTGACCAGCTTGATCCGGGCGGACTCCGTGGCGCGCTCGTTGCCGGTGGCGTTCTTGATACCGACCCGTACCGCGGCGTCCGCGGCCGGGGCCTTGACGGTGCCGCCCAGGATGTCCTTGACGACGCTGTCGGTGGCCGCGTCGGTGAGGCTGCCGTCCTCCTGGACCGGCAGCAGCGCCGTCTTGTAGTCGCCGACCTTGGCGTGCTCGGCGAGCTTGGCCAGGGAGGCGCCGAGGTCCTTCTCGGGAAGCGAGGGATCGAGGATCTGGGCCAGCGTCTGCACGGTGACGGTGGCGGCCCTCGGATCGTCCGAGATCTTCCGCAGCATTCCGCGCATGACCTGACCGAACCGCATCAGCTGCTTCGCCTCGGCCTCGTCGGGACCGCGGTAGGTGGCGTACGCGACGGCCATCGGGCCGCTGAGCGTCTGCGCCTTGCCCTTCTTCACCAGGGGCGAAGCGCCCTTCTTGGAATCGGGCACGTCCGTGTCGGTGTCGACCTCGATGTTGCCGACCAGGTCGACGAGGTTCTCCAGGTACGGGGTGTCGAGCCGCCAGGTGCCGCTGATGTCGGTGCCCAGCAGCGTGTCGATGGATTCGCGGGTGCCGGAGGTGCCGTCGTCGTCGACCGACTTGCCGAGCGTGCTCGTGGTGCCGTCCTCGTCGGAGACGGCGAGCGAGTTGGGGAGCAGGACCGTGGCCCCCTGCTTGGTGGTGACGTTGTCGACGAGCAGTGCCGTGGACGTACCGCCGGCCTTGGTGTTGTGGAGATGCACCACGATGACGTCCCGCCGCTGCGGACCGGTCGTCGCCGTGTCGTTCTTCTCCGACGAGGAGAAGCCGGGGAGCTTGTCCGCCGACCACAGGTAGCCGACTCCGCCGACCACGACCAGGGCCACCGCGACGATCAGCGCGACCATCCGGTTGTGACCCCGGCGGCGTGCTTCCTCCCGCCGCTCGCTGCGGCTCTCGGTGAACTTGAGCCAGTCGATGACGTCTTCGGAGTCCTCGTCGGGCTCCTCGATGAAGGAGAACTGCTCGGTGCGGTAGTCACGGTCACCGCGGCGCTGCCCGGGAACGGCGGCCTCCGGCTCGGCGTCCGGTGGCGCGGACGGGGCCCGCGATGGTGGGACGGACGCGGGAGCCGGAGCGGGCGGCGGGGCCTGCTGCGGGACGTTCCACTGCTGGGTGGTGTCGACCGCGGCGGGCTGCTGCCCGGTGTCGTATCCGTAGCCGTCGTAGCCGTAGCCCTGCTGCGGGGGCTGGTGCTGCTGGGCGGCGTACGGGTCGTACTGCTGAGGGGGCTGGCCCTGTTGTTGTTGCTGCTGACCGTACGGGTCGTAGCCGTATCCCTGATCCGGCTGGGGCGCCTGCTGCCCGGGGTGTTGCTGGGGCTGCTGACCCTGCTGTTGTTGCTGCTGCTGACCGTACGGGTCGTACTGCTGCTGCGCGGGCTGCTGGTACACCGGCTGCCCGTACTCGTCGTAGCCGACGATCTGCGGCTGCTGCTGGTAGTACGGGTCGTACGGATTCTGTCGGTCGTTCACCGGTGCCCCTCTCCGTGGCTCATTCGCCGCGGTAAAGCTGGCGCTTGTCGATGTAGCGGACCACGCCGTCCGGCACCAGGTACCAGACCGGGTCCCCCTCGGCGACCCTCCCGCGGCAGTCCGTGGAGGAGATCGCCAGTGCGGGAACCTCCACGAGAGAGACGCCCCCTTCCGGCAGTCCGGCGTCCGTGAGCACATGCCCCGGCCGGGTCACACCGATGAAGTGGGACAGCGAGAACAGCTCGTCGGCATCCCGCCAGGTGAGGATCTGGGAGAGCGCGTCGGCGCCGGTGATGAAGAAGAGGTCCGCGTCACCGTGGACCGCGCGCAGGTCCCGCAGGGTGTCGATCGTGTACGTGGGGCCGTTGCGGTCGATATCGCTGCGGCTGACCGAGAACTGCGGGTTCGACGCGGTCGCGATGACCGTCATCAGATAGCGGTCCTCGGCGGCGGACACCTGCTTGTGGCTCTTCTGCCACGGCTGCCCGGTCGGGACGAAGATCACCTCGTCGAGCTGGAACTGGGCGGCCACTTCACTGGCCGCCACCAGGTGTCCATGATGAATCGGGTCAAACGTCCCGCCCATCACGCCGAGTCGGCGCTTTCCGCGGCCGGTAGGCACTTCCTGCTCTCCCATGCGTGCAGAGCCTACTGGCACAGCTGTACGCCTCGGCCTCAGCGGTCGCGGTTGAAGCGCGTGGTGATCCACAGAAGGAGGAGAAGCGCGACAAACGCACCGCCACCGGTGAGGTACGGGCTCAGGCTTTCGTGGTTGCCGCCGTGCTCGCCCTCGGCGGCGACGGTGACCAGCTGGTGTGCGGTGCTCGTGAGGCTCATCTTCGGCAGGACCTATCGATCGGGAGTCGGAGGGAAGACGTCGCGGACATCGTATGCGGGCGCCCTGGGCACGCTCACGCCGACTCAGTCGTTGTTGTCGTCGTTGCGGTATCCGCGCAGCAGGAACCAGGCCAGCAGCGCGGCTCCGACGAGCGAGACGAGCAGCACGATACGGAGCGTGTTGCCCGGTCCCTGTTCTTCGGATGCGGCGGCGAGCAGAGCAACGGTGTGCGGCATGTCGGGCGTCTCCTCAGTTATCCACAGCCCCCCGCACACCGTAGCGCCAGCACATACGCTGAGATTTGTCAGGGGGCGAGCGACGTCTCGTACGAACAGGGGGCCCATTCATGACCGAAAGCAGCCACGAGAGTCACGAGAACGTGCCGAGCAGGCAGCGCAGGCGCTTCCCGGGAATCTCGTCCCGGGCCTACGAGCACCCGGCGGACCGCTCGGCGCTGGTCGCCCTGCGCAAGCTGAGCGGTTTCGACACCGTCTTCAAGGCACTGAGCGGCCTGCTGCCCGAGCGCAGTCTGCGACTGCTCTTCCTCTCGGACTCCGTCCGGGTGAGCGACGCCCAGTTCGCCCATCTCAACAGCATGCTGCGGGACGCGTGTTACATCCTGGACCTGGAGAAGGTCCCGCCGATGTACGTGAACCAGGACCCCCAGCCCAACGCCATGTGCATCGGCCTCGACGAGCCGATCATCGTGGTGACGACAGGCCTGGTGGAGCTGCTCGACGAGGAGGAGATGCGGGCGGTCGTCGGCCACGAGGTGGGACACGCCCTCTCCGGCCATGCGGTGTACCGCACGATCCTGCTCTTCCTCACCAACCTCGCCCTGAAGGTTGCCTGGATCCCCCTCGGAAACGTCGCGATCATGGCGATCGTGACGGCCCTGCGCGAGTGGTTCCGCAAGTCCGAGCTCTCCGCGGACCGGGCCGGACTGCTGGTCGGCCAGGATCTGCGGGCCTCGATGCGCGGGCTCATGAAAATCGCCGGAGGCAACCACCTCCACGAGATGAACGTGGACGCCTTCCTCGCCCAGGCCGACGAGTACGAGAAGGGCGGCGACCTGCGCGATTCCGTGCTGAAGATTCTCAATGTGCTGCCCCGCTCGCACCCCTTCACCACGGTCCGCGCGGCAGAGCTGAAGAAGTGGTCCGAGACCCGCGACTACCAGCGGATCATGGACGGGCACTACCCGCGCCGTGACGAGGACAAGGACACCTCGGTCACGGACTCCTTCAAGGAATCCGCCTCGCACTACGCCGATTCGGTGCGCAGCAGCAAGGACCCGCTGATGAAGCTGGTCGGCGACATCGCGGGCGGCGCCGGCGATCTGGGCGGCAAGCTCCGTGACAAGTTCACCGGCGCAGGAGGCAGCGGAGCCGGGACGGGCAAGGGCGCCGCTACGGATGACTCGGACGCGCGGGAGTCGCGGAGCCCCGAGGACCCTGAGGGGCCGCAGGAGCCCGGGACGGCAGGGAGCTGACCTTCAGCGTCCCGCACAGCGCCGCGGCGGGCCGGCCCGACTCGTACGGGTCGGTGCCCGCGGGGCCCCGGGAGACCGCCCGCCGGCCGGCGAGCAACGGCCGCAGCGCACCGCTCGTGTCGGCCGTGCAGGACTGCGGCCCGGCCTGGACGTAGCTGGTCCGCACCTCCAGCCGGCCCAGCCGCAGATCCTCCCGGTCGAGCCGGAAGCGCAACTCCCGCCGCACGGTGAACAGCGACGCGCCATCGGCCTGCTGGGGGCCCGAGACGGCCGGACGGAGCGCATAGGTGAAGGTGTGGTCCGACACCACCTCCAGGGCGTCGGACCCCACCTCGGCGTAGCGCAGAGTGCCCATGACCCGGACCTCCGGACCGGGGGCGACCTCGGCGGGGTCGAAGCGCACGAGCCAGCCCGTCGCGGCGTGCTGTCCGTCGTCGTACGGCTCGCTCATGCTCCGTTCGAACTGGCCTGTCTGATCCGGGTCGAGCAGTGCCTCCACCGGCCGCACCGTGTTCCCGCCGAGGACGTCCGGGTCGAGCGAGGAGGCCACCAGGTAGTTCTTGACGACGGCCAGGGCGGTGACCACCTGGCTCGCCGAGAAGTTGTCCGTCCGCCCGGCCACGGGAGGATTGATGCCGTCGCCGCCTTTCGGGTAGTGAGCGGCGGGGCTCCCCGCGAACAGGCCGGCCGGCGTGCCCGCGGGTACGGCGCCGCGCGGCGCCAGGGGGACGAACGTCATCCGCAGCGGCTCGGCCCGTCTGCCGACGGGGGCCTGGTAGGGGTGGCGGAAGCCCATGTAGACGGCCGTGCCGAAGGCCAGGGCTATCAGGACGACCAGCGCCAGTGCGGTCCGGGAGCCGCTGCGGAGGGTCCGGCCGGGCAGGCTCCGTACGGCACGGGCGTGCTCCCCCATCCGTTCCTGGGCGGAGAACTCCTGAAGCCGGGCGGCCCGGACGAAGGACTCGTCGAAGACGAGCGACCGGTACTCGTCCTCGCCACCGCCCGCGCTGTTCTCCGCCGGTCCCTCGGGTGGATCTCCGTGGTCTGCCATGGCTTCTCCCGACTCCACGTCACCGACCGAAGGCCGGTGCGGTGCGCCCCCGCCCCGGCCGGAAGGCCTGGACAGGGCCTGCCCGGCATGCGGGGGCATGCACGGGCAAGTGAGGAGCCCCCTCTTCGAGCAGTGAGGGGTCATACCTTCAGAGTAGGTCGATTACGGCGACGGTAAACGCGGAGGCGGGCTCAGAACTGCCTTCGGAGCGCTCGTTCCCGGAGCACCACCACCACCGGGTCCGGCAAGGCGTACGTGGGCCGCGGAGACCGCCGGGCCGGTCCGTCAGGGCGTGCGCGGGGCCGCGGAGACCGTGGGACGGAGGTAGCCTGCCGTGGCGGACGGGGCGGCGGAAGGAGCCGGGGCGCTGTCCACCCCGGTCGTGGCCGGTGGCGGGACCTGGTCCTGCCGGTCGCCCGAGGTGTTGCGGTAGACCGCGCTGAAGGCCAGCGCGACCATGCCGATCCCCATCACCAGCGCGAGCAGCCAGGCCACCGGCCGGTGCCAGCGGGCGGCCCCGCGGTAGGGGCGCAGCGCGCCACCGTGACGCCCGTAGGGGCCGCTCTCGTAGGAGTCGTCGCTCTCCGGACCCAGCCGGTCGTCGTAGGCGCTCCCGCGGCCGTATGCGCCGCCCGGCCCGTAGCCGTCGTCGTAGAGGTCGTCGTCCAGCGGGCCGCCACCGAACCGGGCCCGGAAGGCCTCTGCCTCGGCGCGCTCCTCGGCGGCGGCCAACAGCCGCTCGACGGCGGTCGGTTCGTGGAACGAGGCGGCCCGTACGAAATCCTCGTCGAACACCACGGAGGCGAAGTCCTCGTCCGCGCCCCCGCGGTCGTCGTCGGGCTCCCAGCCGTTCGGGAACGGCCTGCCCCCCACGTCGTCCGGCACGGCTTCAGCCTAGCGCCGGAGGGCCGTTCTGTGCAGGGAGACCGCAGATTCTCACCGTCCCGGGCTCACCGCACATGGCCGTCGCCGGTCACGATGTACTTCGTGGAGGTCAGCTCCGGCAGCCCCATCGGGCCCCTGGCGTGCAGCTTCTGCGTGGAGATGCCGATCTCGGCGCCGAAGCCGAACTGGCCGCCGTCGGTGAAGCGCGTCGAGGCGTTCACGGTCACCGTCGTCGAATCCACCAACTGGGTGAACCGGCGGGCCGCGGCCTGCGAGGTGGTCACGATCGCCTCGGTGTGACCCGACGACCAGAGCCGGATGTGCGCCACGGCCGCGTCCAGCGACTCCACGACGCCGGCCGCGATGTCGAACGAGAGGTACTCGGTCTCCCAGTCCTCCGGCGTCGCCGGCACCACGGTGGCCTTGGACCCCTCGGCGTACTCCAGGACCCGTTCGTCGCCGTGCACGGTCACACCGGCCTCGGCCAGCGCGTCCAGGGCCCGCGGCAGGAAGGCGTCGGCGACGTCCTTGTGGACCAGGAGCGTCTCGGCGGCGTTGCAGACGCTGGGGCGCTGCGCCTTGGAGTTGACCAGGATGTCGACGGCCATGTCGAGGTCGGTCTGCGCGTCCACGTACACATGACAGTTGCCGGTACCGGTCTCGATCACCGGGACAGTGGATTCCTCGACGACCGTGCGGATCAGTGAGGCGCCACCGCGCGGGATGAGCACGTCGACCAGGCCGCGGGCCCGCATCAGCTCCCGCACGGAGTCACGGTTCTCGCCCGGCACCAGCTGCACCGCGTCGGCCGGAAGACCGGAGCCGCCGACCGCGTCGCGCAGGACCCTGACCAGTGCGGTGTTGGACGAACGGGCGGATGACGAGCCGCGCAGCAGGACCGCGTTGCCCGACTTCAGACAGAGCGCCGCGGCGTCCACCGTCACATTGGGCCGTGCCTCGTAGATGATCCCGACCACGCCGAGCGGCACCCGGACCTGGCGCAGGTCGATGCCGTTGGGCAGCGTCGAACCGCGTACCACCTCGCCGACCGGGTCGGGCAGCGCCGCCACGTCGCGCACATCGGCGGCGATGGCGCGGATCCGCTCGGGGGTGAGGGTGAGGCGGTCGACGACCGACTCACTGGTCCCGGCCTTCCGGGCGCGCGCCACGTCCTCGGCGTTGGCCGCGATGATGTCACTCGTCCGTACTTCGAGCGCGTCCGCGATCGCCAGCAGCGCGTCGTCCTTCGCAGCGCGCGGAAGTGGCGCGATGTCGGCGGCTGCGGCGCGTGCCCGGTAGGCGGCCCGGGCGACCGGGGACATGTTGTCGTACGGCGAAAGCGTGGTCATGCCCGCAGGGTAGTGCGCACACTGCGGGCATCCGTCACGTATCCCGTGATGCGAGACAGCCGCCGGCCGCCCCGGGCCGGGTCAGTACGGGTGCACACCGACCGGGGCCGCCGGAGGCGGCCCGTACCCCTCGGCGATGCGCTGGTGGTACGTCTCGCGGTCGATGACCTCCAGGCCGACGATCTCCCACGGCGGCAGACCGGCGCTGGAGCGGTGCTCCCCCCACAGCCTCAGGGCCACCGCCGCCGCGTCGTGCAGGTCACGGGCCTCTTCCCAGTAGCGGATCTCCGCGTGGTCGTTGGCGTACCGGCTGGTCAGCAGGAAGGGGTGGTCGTGCGCGAGCTGTTCGAGACCGCGTCTGACCTCCTTCAGCGGAATCTCGGCACCCGAGACGCAGAGCGTGATGTGCCACAGCTTCGACTGGGTGCGCTCCTGGCTCACCGCCGTCTGCTCGGCCCCTCCGGTCCGCTCGTCCCTCCGGTCCGCGGACAACCTCCCGTCGAAGTCGGCGCCTGCTCCGACGCTGGTCAGGGCGCGACCACCCGTTCCTCGGGGCGGCGCCCCCGGGCGCGCTCGTCTCACCGGCGGCCTCCTGTGAATGTGTTGCTGTGCCGTGTACCCCGCAGTGTCCCTGCTACAAAGTGGACCAGTCCGCGGCCCGGCGTGGGGTGGTTTTCGTCAAGGTCTCTGCCCGAAGACTGGACTTTCAGCCGTTTCGGGGTTTTGTCAGCCGTGCAGAACGACAAGATCGTCCCTGTGTACGACCTCGCGTTCGTAGGCGGGGCCCAGTTCGCGTGCCAGATCGCGGGTGGAGCGGCCGAGGAGCTGCGGGATCTCCTTCGCGTCGAAGTTGACGAGCCCGCGCGCCACCGGCCGGCCGCGCAGATCGCGCAGCTCCACCGGGTCGCCCGCGGCGAACTCGCCCTCGACCGCGGCGATCCCGGCCGGCAGCAGCGAGCTGTGACGCTCGACGACCGCCTGCACGGCACCGTCGTCCAGGGTCAGCGAGCCCTGCGGGGTGGAGGCGTGCGCGAGCCACAGCAGCCGGTCCGCGCTGCGGCGTCCGGTGCGGTGGAAGTACGTACCGGTGTCGCGGCCCGCCAGCGCGTCCGACGCGTGGCTCGCCGACGTCAGTACGACCGGGACGCCCGCGGCGGTGGCGATCCGGGCGGCCTCGACCTTGGTGACCATGCCGCCGGTCCCGACGCCCGCCTTGCCCGCGCTGCCGATGCTGACCCCGGCCAGATCGGCGGGGCCGGTGATCTCGGCGATACGGGTGGTGCCGGGGATGCTCGGGTCGCCGTCGTAGAGGCCGTCCACGTCCGACAGGAGGATCAGCAGATCGGCGCGGACCAGGTGGGCAACGAGCGCGGCGAGCCGGTCGTTGTCGCCGAACCGGATCTCGTCGGTGGCAACGGTGTCGTTCTCGTTGACGATCGGCAGCGCTCCCATGTCCAGGAGCTGGTCGAGGGTGCGGTAGGCGTTGCGGTAGTTGACCCGGCGGCTTGTGTCGTTGCTGGTGAGCAGGACCTGGCCGACGCGTACGCCGTAGCGGGCGAAGGAGGCGGTGTAGCGGGCGACGAGCAGTCCCTGGCCGACACTGGCGGCGGCCTGCTGCCTGGCCAGGTCCTTGGGTCTGCGGTGCAGTCCGAGCGGGGCGAGTCCGGCCGCGATGGCGCCGCTGGAAACGAGGACGACCTCCCGCTCACCGCCGCCGCGCACCTTGGCGAGCACATCGACGAGCGCGTCGACACGGTCCGCGTCGAGGCCGCCGGCGGCGGTGGTGAGGGAGGAGGAACCGACCTTGACGACGATCCTGCGGGCCTCCGTGACGCCCTGCCTTGCCCCTGACACGCGTATCCCCCGTGGTTCGCCCTCGATCGGAATCCGCAATCTACGCGAGCGCGGAAACCGGCGCCTTCGCGTTCCGCACCGTGGACCCCGTTTCGTCCGTATCCATCCCGTTCCGTATCTGTTCCGCACCGATGCTCGTTGCAGGAGACGTAGGCACCACTGCCGAAGTACTCGGCGAACTCCAGGAACAGGACGTGATCGCATGCGCCAGCTCTCCATCCCAGGGGCCTGGGTGCACGAGCCCCAGGTCCTCACGGACAGCCGCGGCAGCTTCCACGAGTGGTTCAGGGCCTCGGACCTCGATACGGCGGCCGGCCATTCGCTGGGGCTCGCGCAGGCCAACTTCTCCGTCTCGGCCCGGGGCACGCTGCGCGGGATCCATTTCGCCGATGTGCCGCCCGGCCAGGCGAAGTACGTGAAGTGTGTGCGCGGCGCGGTACTCGACGTGATCGTCGACATCCGGGCCGGCTCGCCCACGTACAAGCGGTGGGAGGGCGTCCGGCTCGATGACACCGGTCACCGGGCGGTGTATCTCGCCGAGGGGCTCGGGCACGCCTTCATGGCGCTGACGGACGACGCGAGCGTGCTGTATCTGTGCTCGGAGGGCTACGCGCCCACGCGTGAGCACGGCATCGATCCGCTCGATGCGGAGCTGGGCATCGAGTGGCCGCGTGACATCGCCCCGCTGCTGTCCGGGAAGGATGCCGCGGCCCCTTCGCTGGCCGAGGCCGAGGAGCAGGGACTGCTTCCCTCGTACGCGGAGTGCGAGGCGTACTACGCGCGGCTGCGGGCGGCCGGTCCGCCGCTCTCCGGGATGCCGGCGGGCGAACCGGCGCTCAGCCGGGCAGGTCGCTGATCCGGTCAGGGGCGTTCCGCGGCGAGCAGCGCGGGGAACGCCTCGCCGAGCGCCGTGCGCCAGTCCTGGATGGGTTCGATCCCGGCCGACCTGAACCGCCGCTGCGCGAGCACGCTGAACGCCGGGCGGGGCGCGGGCCGCACGAAGGCCGCGCTGGTGGTCGGGCGGACCCGCGCCGGATCGGCGCCCAGCAGCCGGAAGATCTCCCGGGTGAAGCCGTACCAGGTCGTCTCGCCGCCGCTGGTGCCGTGGTAGACGCCCGCCGGGGCGGTGCCCTCCAGCGCGGCCTGTCCGAGCCGGACCAGCCGGCCGGCCAGGTCGACGGTCCAGGTGGGCTGGCCGCGCTGGTCGTCCACCACGTCGAGGGTGTCCTTGACGCCCTCCAGCCTGATCATCGTGCGGACGAAGTTGCCGCCGCCCGCCCCGTACAGCCAGGCGGTGCGCACCACGTAGCCGGTGTCGGGGAGCGTCTCCAGAACGGCGCGCTCGCCGGCCAGTTTGGTGCGTCCGTAGGCGCTGCGGGGGCCGGTGGGGTCGTCCTCGCCGTACGGGCGGGCGCCGTCCCCGGCGAACACGTAGTCGGTGGAGACATGGAGCAGGACGGTGCCGTGCTCGCGGCAGGCCTCGGCGAGGACCGCGGGCCCGGTGCCGTTGACGCGCAGCGCGGCGTCCTCCTGACTCTCGGCGTCGTCGACGGCGGTCCAGGCGGCGCAGTTGACGACGACCGCGGGGCGGTGGGCGGCGAAGGTCTCCCGGACGCGGTCCGGATCGGCGATGTCCAGGGCGGTGCGGTCCGCGGCGACGGTGGTGGCGTCTTCATGGGCGAGGGCGGCCAGCAGGTCCTGCCCGAGCATTCCGCCGGCCCCGGTGACCAGCCAGACCGGGCTCACAGGGCGGCCCTCTCCTTGAGCGGCTCCCACCAGTCGCGGTTCTCGCGGTACCACTGCACGGTCTCGGCGAGACCGGTGCGGAAGTCCTTGCGGGGCTCGTAGCCGAGCTCCTCACGGATCCTGGTGCAGTCGACGGAGTAGCGCCGGTCGTGGCCCTTGCGGTCCTCGACGTAGGTGACGTCGGTGTCCCAGTCGGCGCCGCAGGCGTCCAGCAGCAGCCCGGTGAGTTCCTTGTTGGAGAGCTCGGTGCCGCCGCCGATGTTGTAGACCTCACCGGCCCGGCCCTTGGTGCGGACGAGTTCGATGCCCTGGACGTGGTCGTCGATGTGCAGCCAGTCGCGGACGTGGGCGCCGTCGCCGTACAGCGGCACCGGCCGGCCTTCCAGGAGGTTGGTGACGAAGAGCGGGATGACCTTCTCGGGGAAGTGGTGGTGTCCGTAGTTGTTGGAGCAGCGGGTCACCCGTACGTCGAGTCCATGGGTGCGGTGGTACGAGAGCGCGATCAGGTCGCTCGACGCCTTGGACGCGGAGTACGGGGAGTTGGGCGCGAGGGGTTCGTCCTCGGTCCAGGAGCCCTCGTCGACCGATCCGTAGACCTCGTCGGTGGAGATGTGCACGAAAGTCCGCACACCCGCCAGGTGCGCGGCGTGGACCAGGGTGTGGGTTCCCACGACGTTGGTACGGACGAAGGCGGCGCCGCCGTCGATGGAGCGGTCGACATGCGATTCGGCGGCGAAGTGCACCACCTCTTCGTGGCCGGCCATCAGGCCGGCGACCAGCTCCGCGTCGCAGATGTCGCCCTGGACGAAGGAGAAACCCGGGTGGTCGCGGACCTCGTCGAGGTTGGCCGGACTGCCCGCGTAGGTGAGCTTGTCCAGGACCGTGACGGCCACGTCACCGGGTCCGTCCGGGCCCAGCAGCGTACGGACGTAGTGCGAGCCGATGAAGCCGGCACCGCCGGTCACCAGGATGTGGGTCGTCATGAGGAGATCTGCACCTTGCTGTGGTCGCCGAGGACGAGACGGTGGGCGGAGGGGCTCCGGGGCGCGGGGGTCACCTCGACCTCATGGCCGATGAGGGAGGCCTCCACGCGGCGGACGCCGTCGATGGAGGCGCCGCGCAGGACGATGGAGTACTCGATCTCGCTGTCCTCGATCCGGCACTCCTGGGCGACCGAGGTGAACGGACCGACGTAGGCGTCGCTGATCACCGAGCGGGCACCGATGATGGCGGGACCGACGATCCGGCTGCGGGTGACCCGGGCGCCGGGTTCGATGCGGACCCGGCCGATGATCTCGCTCTCGTCGTCGACGTGGGCGCCCTCGGTGGACGGTTCGACGGTCTCCAGCACGGTCCGGTTGACCTCCAGCATGTCGGTGACGTTACCGGTGTCCTTCCAGTACCCGCGGATCATGGTGGAGCGGACGTCGCGCTCCTGGTCGATCAGCCACTGGATGGCGTGGGTGATCTCCAGCTCGCCGCGCCAGGACGGTCGGATGGAGCGGACCGCCTCGTGGATGACCCGGGTGAAGAGGTAGACGCCGACGAGCGCCAGATCGCTCTTGGGCTCCCTGGGCTTCTCCTCCAGGGCCACCACCCTGCCGTCCCCGTCGAGCTCCGCGACGCCGAACGAGGTCGGGTCGGGCACTTGGGTCAGCAGGATCTGGGCGTCCGGCCGGTCCGTCCGGAATCCCTCGACCAGGCCGGTGATCCCGCCGATGATGAAGTTGTCCCCGAGGTACATGACGAAGTCCTCGTCGCCCAGGAAACGCTGGGCGATCAGGACCGCGTGTGCGAGACCGAGCGGCTCGGACTGCGGGATGTAGGTGACGTCGATGCCGAACCGGGAGCCGTCGCCGACCGCCGCGCGGATCTCCTCCTCGGTGTCGCCCACGATGATGCCGACCTCGGTGATGCCGGCTTCCGCGATGGCCTCCAGGCCGTAGAACAGCACCGGTTTGTTCGCGACCGGAACCAGCTGTTTGGCCGAGGTGTGGGTGATGGGACGGAGCCGGGTGCCTGCCCCACCGGAAAGTACGAGAGCCTTCACTGATTCTGCCCCCACGACGAGATGGCGGTCCTGTCGCAGCTGCGACCTGTCGGGCGACCTTACTTAGATTCACTGTCCTATCTGTGGTGAAACAGCACCTGCGGCCCGTTACCGACACATCCGGACGAAAAGTGGCGGCCCCCCGTAACCGCATACCGCCATGTGGCGGGCCATCGGATCCCCGACGCGTAACCACATGCGCGTCACATCGAACTGAACTACGGATGAAGCGCGCCGCCGGGTTCGGCGCCGATGCCCCGCGGCAGATGCGGAGCGGTCGGCACTTTCAGGGACACTTCCTGCGAATTCACGAACTCAGAATTTGGTTGCGTCCAGTCGCTCAATTCTCACAGATCTTTCACGTTCATCTCATGAACGGAGGAGACGGCATCCATATGGTGGGGCCCCTGAACCCCCATGCCCCCGGGCGGCCGGTCAGGGACCGGGCCACCCGGCCGGGCCGGCCGACACGTCGGCGCGGCCCCCACCGCGCACGTGAGCGCTCGCGCTCTTTGGAGTCCCCCAGTGCAACCACTCCCCCCGGTCCTGCGGTACGCCGCGAAGGTCCTCCCCGTTGCCGTACTGGCCGCGTCCTTCGTCGCCCAGGCCGCCGCAGCCGCTGCTGCGCACCTCGCGCTGCTCATATCGGCGACAGCCGCCAACCTGCTGGCCGAAGCCGCCCTGCACCGCTGGCAGCCCGGCCAGGTCTCCCTGCTCGCGCGAGTCAGGGCCGATGTCCTGGTCCGTCGGCTCACCTGTGACTTCCTGCTGATCGTGGGGCTGCTGCGGCTGGCCGGGAACCATCCGGAGACGGTCTACCTCCCCCTCGTCCTCGGCCTGCTCCTCTTCTACGCGCTCCACTTCGCCGGCCACGCGGCAGCGATCCGGGTGCGCGGCATGCGGACCCTGCCGCTGCTCACCCGCAATATCGACGCCTCCGCCCTGCGGATCGCCCCGGCGCCCCCGGCCCTGCTGATGCGCCGCCACGGACCTCGCCTGCTGCTGTTCGGGCTGCCCGCGACGATCGGACTGCTGCTGACGGCGGCGGGCGACGAGCCGCAGTTCGCCGCTGCGGGCATCGCACTGTCGATCGCTTGCGCCGCCGTCTCGCTGGCCGAGCTGGTGTGGTGCCTGGTCCGCCGCCGCCCCGCCTCGCCCGAGGAGGTGCTGGACTGGTTCGACGGCTGGCTCGCCGACTACCGGCCGACCGTCGGTATGTACTTCTCCGGCGGCGCCTCGTCCGCGTACCAGGCCAACATGTGGCTCGACGCACTGGCCGGGCTCGACGGCCGGCCGGTGATCGTGCTGCGCGAGCGGTTCATGATGCAGCGGATCGGTGCGACGGACATCCCCATCGTGTGCATCCCGAAGGTCGCCCAGCTCCTCCGCCTGGAGCAGTCGGCCCTGAAGCTGCTGATCCACCCCGCCAACTCCGGAAAGACCTCGCAGGTCCTGCGGATACCGTCGATCAAGCACGCCTTCGTCAACCACGGCGAGAGCGACAAGCTCTCCAGCTGCAATCCGTACGCGAAGGCGTACGACGAGGTGTGGGTCGCCGGACCGGCGGCGCGCGAGCGCTACGCGCTGGCCGACGTCGGCATCGAGGACCGCGACGTGGTGGAGATCGGCCGCCCCCAGCTGGCGCCGATCGCCCCGTACGAGGGCCCGCCGGCCGGCACGTACACGACCGTGCTCTACGCCCCCACGTGGGAGGGCTGGGACGGCAATCCGGGCAACACCTCGGTCGTCCTGGCCGGCGAGAACATCGTCCGGGAGCTGCTCGCCGACCCGGGCGTCCGGCTCCTCTACAAGCCGCACCCGATGACGGGCTCGGTCGACCCCCTCGCCGGCGCCGCCAACGACCGCATCCAGGCCATGGTCCAGGAGGCCAACCGCGGCCGCACCGGCCCGCACCCCGGCCCGCAGGCCGCGGCCGAGCTGGCCCGGCGGACCACGGAGCTGCACAGCCTGACCGCCTCCTCGTTCCGCGGCGACGCGGATGACGCGGAACGCATGCTGGTGCAGAGCACCCCGGAGCCGGGCCGCGCCGAGGCCGTCGCCGCCGCGACCGCAGCCTGGGAAGCGGCCCACTGGGCATCGCTCCCCGAGGACCTGCACCAGATCATCACGGGGCCGCAGCCCGCGCTGTACTCCTGTTTCAACCAGGCGGACCTGCTGATCAGCGATGTGTCGAGTGTGGTCACGGACTATCTGGCAGGCGAGAAGCCGTACGCCGTGGCGAACACCAGTGGAATGCCTGAGGACCTGTTCCGCGAGGCGTTCCCGACGGTCAGCGCGGCGACGATCCTGACCCCCGACGCGGCGGGCGTCGCCGCTCTCCTCGACTCGGTGCGCCACCCGGCGGACGACGGGCCGGCCGCGGCCCGCGCCGGTCTGAAGCTGCATCTCCTCGGCCCGTCGGACCCGCCGTCCCAGGCCCGCTTCGGCGAGGCGGCGCTCGGCCTCTGCGAGGTCGCGGACGAGCACCGGGTACGCATGTCGAACCGGCTGCTCCCGGCGATCCCGGCACAGCGCAGAGCGCTGGAGGAGGCGCAGGCGGCCGAGGAGCGTCTGGAGGCGGCACCCGAGGCATAGCCCGCCCCGCCACCGGATACGGCAGCGGCCCGGCACCCCCGTGGGAAGGGGGGGGCCGGCCGCAGCCCGAACAGCGCAAACGGGTGGGGAGGC